>NZ_JAEHBO010000258.1:0-246 GCF_016483575.1 Bacillus cereus group sp. N12 | reverse complement strand
ATATAGCAAAGTGATGTTTGTGCTCTTCATTACCAAGTTCAGAAATAAGTTGTTTCCCTATTTTAATGTAGTGGTTTGCTTTGTCGATAAGTCCTAATTTTTCATGTTCTTGTGCAAGTAAGAATATAGCTTTGTAGTGAGATGGGATTTTTTCAACAACTTGTGTCAAGTGACGAATCGCTTCTTCAGAAAGATTCTGGCTAGCATATAGATGACCTAGATTACCGCGCACATACAGTTGTAATG
>NZ_JAEHBO010000257.1:0-246 GCF_016483575.1 Bacillus cereus group sp. N12 | reverse complement strand
ACGTAATAGTGAACTTGGAAAACGGGGAGTCGCATGTTTTTGACGTGAAGATAACAATAACCTCTCGCTTCGATCAAGTAAAGCCTTACTTTCTTTCTTATATGTTATCCTATGAAAATCCAAACTTCAATGACGACTTTTTCACTGAATCGAGTGAAGAGAGCTTATTAGCCATTCTACTTTTGTTTCTTTTTAAAAAGCAACTTCAAGAAGCGTTTAGGCAAGGAATGTTTAAAGCCTATCAAC
>NZ_JAEHBO010000256.1:0-246 GCF_016483575.1 Bacillus cereus group sp. N12 | reverse complement strand
CCCGTACGGGATTCGAACCCGTGTTACCGCCGTGAAAGGGCGGTGTCTTAACCACTTGACCAACGGGCCAATATGTATGGCAGAGAAGAAGGGATTCGAACCCTCGCACCGCGTTAGCGATCTACTCCCTTAGCAGGGGAGCCCCTTGAGCCACTTGGGTACTTCTCTGTATGGCTCCGCAGGTAGGACTCGAACCTACGACCGATCGGTTAACAGCCGATAGCTCTACCACTGAGCTACTGCGGA
>NZ_JAEHBO010000255.1:0-247 GCF_016483575.1 Bacillus cereus group sp. N12 | reverse complement strand
GTTCTTCGCGCCCTCCTTGCTCTTTTGTTTTTTATGTTTCGCCGTGCTCTTCTTGTTCATCTGGTGCTACTGGAGCTACTGGTGTTCATGGTTATACAGGTGCTACTGGTGCTACTGGTGCTACTGGACCTCAAGGTATTCAAGGTAACACGGGTGCTACTGGCGCTACCGGACCTCAAGGCGTGGAAGGTTTGAAATGTTCAACGGGGGCGAGGGGGGCGGGGGGGGGGGCTGGGGTGGTCGGGGC
>NZ_JAEHBO010000254.1:0-247 GCF_016483575.1 Bacillus cereus group sp. N12 | reverse complement strand
CTTTAGGAGTTGTTGGAGCGAAAGCTGGAGCAATGATGGCGGCAGCTGATACTTTTGAAGTGAAGATTCAAGGGCGAGGCGGTCACGGTGGTATGCCGCATCATACTGTTGATGCTATTATCGTTGCAACACAAGTAATTAATCAGTTGCAACTTTTAGTGAGTCGAAAAATAGATCCGCTTCAATCTGCGGTATTAACAGTTGGTACGTTCCAGGCTGGTCAAGCGGATAATATTATTGCGGATAC
>NZ_JAEHBO010000253.1:0-247 GCF_016483575.1 Bacillus cereus group sp. N12 | reverse complement strand
ACCTAAGGGGATTTTTGTTCAATTAGAAAAATGTTTTAGACTGAACATCGTTGATTTAGTGAGTCCTATCTGGTTAGTTCTTAGTTTTTTATTAATAGTAATTGGTGAAGTTTGTTTATCGCCTTCTGGGTTATCAATAACAACAAAATTAGCTCCGGCTGCTTTTTCAGCACAAACAATAAGTTTATGGTTTTTATCTACTGCATCTGCACAAGCCATAAATGCACAGGTTGTGAAATTATACGAT
>NZ_JAEHBO010000252.1:0-248 GCF_016483575.1 Bacillus cereus group sp. N12 | reverse complement strand
GGTGAGCCATGAAGGATTCGAACCTTCGACCCTCTGATTAAAAGTCAGATGCTCTACCAACTGAGCTAATGGCTCATTTTGAAAGTGGTGCCGGCTAGAGGACTTGAACCCCCAACCTACTGATTACAAGTCAGTTGCTCTACCAATTGAGCTAAGCCGGCTTGCGATTTCAAAATGGTGGCTCGGGACGGAATCGAACCGCCGACACGAGGATTTTCAGTCCTCTGCTCTACCGACTGAGCTACCGA
>NZ_JAEHBO010000251.1:0-248 GCF_016483575.1 Bacillus cereus group sp. N12 | reverse complement strand
TCCGCAGTAGCTCAGCGGTAGAGCTATCGGCTGTTAACCGATCGGTCGTAGGTTCGATTCCTACCTGCGGAGCCATTATGCTTCCATAGCTCAGCTGGTAGAGTACTTCCATGGTAAGGAAGAGGTCACCGGTTCAACCCCGGTTGGAAGCTTGGAAAAAGTTTTTAAATTTTTGGCCCGTTGGTCAAGTGGTTAAGACACCGCCCTTTCACGGCGGTAACACGGGTTCGAATCCCGTACGGGTCACC
>NZ_JAEHBO010000250.1:0-249 GCF_016483575.1 Bacillus cereus group sp. N12 | reverse complement strand
CAATGACATCAATCCTGCAACTTTGACAACTGTTTTGGTATAGTTCCGTCTTAATCGTTCCATCCGTAGCTAACAAACCTACTTTTCTAAAATTATTTTTTTGCACAAAACGAGCCGTTTCTAAAGGCATATGCAAGATCGGAATATTAACAGACCTTTTAGCTGCTTTATAGAAAAAATGAGCGGTATTACACGCAATAACAAGAAAATCCGCACCAGCGTTTTGCAGTCGCTGCGCTGATTGTACAA
>NZ_JAEHBO010000249.1:0-250 GCF_016483575.1 Bacillus cereus group sp. N12 | reverse complement strand
ATTATATATTGGACGTCTATCGACAATTGGTAAGACTCCTCGAATGAATAATGTAATTATTGGTGGAGCTCGTTCTGATGATGAGATTCAATATAAAGCGGGCATGAAATTAGGACGTAGTGTAGTTGACTATGGTGTAAATACATCTAATGGTAATAGTTCTGTACTTGTACAGCGAACTGTTGGCGGGGCAATGTATCAAAAACATTACTTAGCATTTATTACTCATGATGCTGACGTAGATCCAAGC
>NZ_JAEHBO010000025.1:0-59657 GCF_016483575.1 Bacillus cereus group sp. N12 | reverse complement strand
TCGAGCTCCGATAGAATATCGAATCTCGATGGCTGCTTAGTCTTTTTAATACTGTCTACTTGACAGGGATAAGACCAATTTAAAGGCTTTTTTATTTCTTTAATAACAAACAAGGTGCAATCCAACATACGGGAGCACCTACAATAATTACTATTATTTAAATCACCATTCTCATATTTACAACTCATTATAGTCAGTATAATTTTCTGAAGGAATTCTCTTTTTTAGCTGCTTAATGTAAACTAATATTAATTCGAAATAACTGTAATGATAAACTTTCTAGAACAATAAATATACTAGCTGAAACGGACCTATAGCCGATATTTTTTCCAGTAACATTAATGGTGATTTCAGCTAAATTCGTTTGAATATTATTTCCCTCAAAAATCTTATCTTCAACCTTTACTATATCTGCTTTACAATCTACTTCTTTAAAGGTTTTCAGTAATTTTGTTTCTAATAAACTAAAATCAAAGTTTTCATCTTTTATTACGGCAAATTTAATCTTCATATTGATTTCCTCATTTTTAATAAATTAAAATCATTAAATCAATATAAATATATATTATTCTATTAATTAATTCAAAATATACGCTTTATATGTATCATTACTAAATATCATTTCTAATGAATTAAGTGCAAAAGAAACGAAATAAACAAAGTCTCTCTTTCAACCACTTAACCAATTAATTTAGAATCCCCCTTTTGTCCAATGTCTAAAATTTTTTCATTTTAAACCCGTAGATAACATTACTAAACCACTTCACGCATTCTGTAGCATTGGTAATAACAATATAATGAAGCAGATTAATATTAGGAGTACCACTTATGTTTAATATAATGCGGCTCTAAATTATTTTGCTCATTGTTGCTTTTTTATTTCTCACTTGAAACTTATGTAATAATACATATTTCAAATAAATTATCATCTTCCCCGTATTTTTATGATTGATTTTTTGTTCATAAATTCGTAACACATATACATGAGTTATCATGCTAAAATTAGTTTATTCAAAAAAATTATTCTTAATGAATCAATAATTTTTAATACCCTGTTTAAAGCCTCGCCCCCCTGCGAGGCTTTTCCTATTTAACTAGAGTAGTAGTTGTGCTGTTACGCATTCCTATCTTTAGCTATATACTATAAATAACACTGCATGTTCATTTTAACTTTTCAGCATCAGCACACGTAAAATTCTCTCCTGCATCATTTGATTTACAAATTTTATTTATCGATTTTTCGGTTATTTTTTCATTCTCATTAGAAACTCGGTCTAAATCCATTCGAAATACTTGTTCCGGATTCTCCTTTGAATTTCCTTCAATATGAATTGTACGATCGAACATCTCAGCCGTGAAGCTGCTAGATGTATTTATCATTTCCACTCCATTATTTTCACCTACATAGCGTTCAACTACTTTTTCGGCTGCCTTTAATTGCTGAGATGTAGGATACGGTATAGATTCCGCTAAAATAACTACACCTACTAAATAAGTAATATACAAACCACCTGTAAACAAGATAACTTTTTTTACTGTTTTATTAATCATGCTCTAACTCCTTTTTCTTCTTTTGCTATTAAGATATATAACTTTCCTAATTTCTATCAATTTCTGTTTAGTACATAACATTCGTTTTACATTTTATAAAAAGCACCTCTCTTACTAATTTTCAATTTGATATTAACACGATTTTTATCGTTTTTCAATAAATAATTATTATATAACATTTTATTTTTACTGTTTTTTAGTTTTAGTTGAATCTAAAAACAACCGATTTATTTAATTGCACTACATCATCAGCAAGTTTAAAAATTTGTTAATCACTAAAATAAAAAAGAGCAACTATATGTAAATACCCCTCGATATATCTATGTAGGTTAGTAGGTTAGTCGTTTAGCTTCAGCACTCACTCTATCTGAGAATACTTTACCGAATATTCAATATAATGTTAAAATTGACCCAATTAGTATTTTTGTCTATCACTGTATAAAAAAGTACAATAAAGAAACGTCAGTACTTTCACAGTTAAGTAAACGCAAACTTGTTCTTCTATCTACTTACTATTTAAGGTTAATAGTGACATAACCAGCTCAAAAAATTCGACTTAAATTCATTAATGAATGGAGAGGTTTATATGAAATTAAAAGACAAAGTAGCAATCATAACTGGTGGTGCAAGCGGAATTGGCGAATCTACCGTTCGTCTTTTTATTGAAGAAGGTGCAAAAGTAGTTATCGCTGACTTTTCTGAACATGGAAAAGACCTATCAGATGAATTGAACGCAAATGGATATGATACGTTATTTATTAAAACTGATGTAACAGTAGAGGCAGATATTAAACAACTAATCCATGAGACAGTAAGTAAATACGGTAAATTAGATATTATGTATGCAAATGCCGGCGTTGCTGATGATGCACCGGCAAACGAACTGTCCTATGAAAAATGGAAGAAAACCATTGATATTAACTTGTCTGGGGTATTCCTTTCTGATAAATATTCGATTGAACAATTCCTTAAACAAGGTACAGGCGGTGTCATCGTTAACGCTGGTTCGATTCATAGTTTTGTTTCATTACCTACCCCAACAGCATACTCCTCTGCAAAAGGTGGCGTAAAACTATTAACTCAAAATTTATGTACTGCCTACGCTAAATATGGAATACGTATTAATGCGGTGTGCCCTGGCTATATTGATACCCCTTTGCTTGGTAGTGTTAATCCTCAACAGAAAGAATATTTAGCTTCCCTTCATCCACAAGGCAGACTTGGAACACCAGAAGAAGTGGCTAAAGCTGTCTTATTTTTAGCAAGTGATGATGCTAGTTTTGTTAATGGTACAACACTTCTTGTTGACGGAGGCTATACTGCACGTTAATGAAAAAATTTCAATGCACATCTCTAAGAAATATAGTCTTTAACAAGAAAAAGCGCCATCACAAGTGACGGCGCTTTTTCTATGTAAGAGCAACTAGAAGATATACTTCTAGCCTACTCCCATTTATAAGTCCAAAATTGTTCAAGTTGCAGCCATTTCAATGTTGCTGCATCTTTGTTTTTTATTTTTGCATGTGTTTCTTCAAGCATTGCTTCTGTTTGTGAACGATGCGCGCCTAGTGCAGCTAATTTATGTTCAAATACTTCACTAATATTATTTACAACATCCGGTTCACCGAGCACCGCTTCACGATTTCTCGTAATCGCAACCGCATGAATAACTGGACGTTCTTCTTTTGGCATACGTGATACAGCGCGAACGACAGCGCGGCCAAATGCATCATGATCTGGATGTACGCCGTGTTCTGGATAAAATGTAATAATTCGAGATGGATTTACTTCTTGAATTATCGCTTCGATTTTATCTGCAACGAAATCAACATCTTCAAATTCTAACGTTTTATCATGGAAACCGAGCATTCTTAAATCTTGAATCCCCATCGCTTCACATGCATCTTTTAATTCTTTTTCACGGATATTTGGAATCGTTTCACGGTTAGCGAATACATTCTTCCCCATGTTACGTCCCATTTGTCCAAGAGTACCACATGCATACGTTACAGGTACTCCTTGATCTGTTAATAAGCGAATTGTCCCTCCCGCAGCAAATGCTTCATCATCTGGATGCGGAAATACAACAAGTACATGTCTCTCCATAAGTTTCCCTCCTTCTTACTTAAATGGCGTTAAGCTTAACTCAAGCGCTACCGCTAAGCGACCTTGGTTATCATGCCCTGCTAGTAATAAACGCTCTTTATCGTCTACTTCCCAGTGCGTAATACCTTCTGCATATACCCAGCCATGATCCATTTTCAAACCAACTCGGTATGGGTTTGTTCCAGTTATTTTCCCGCGCTCAAAGCGAATAATTGCATTTCGAATGAATGCTCCAACTGTCATCATCTTTTCATTAAAGTGTGACGCATACGCTCCGTTCGTTGTTTCTAAATGAATATATACATCTTTATTTACAAAACGTTCAATTTCATTTTGAATAAGAGAACTATCTTTTACTATTTCCATCGGAATTCACCTCTTTAAACCATTTTACGCAAAAATAATGTAAATTGCTATCTCTATATTAGAGGACAACGCTCACTTTTCCTAATAATTTGCACTGTGTTTTGTTATTTTTTTTATCATATGTGGAATTCAGAACTTTTCCTTCACTTCGTTAAATAGTTTTCTTTCTTTTTTGAATTTGCTACAATATATTTTATCCCATATGAATGCATCTGGATACGTTTTGACAATTGAATACATATTTTAAAGAAGGTGACTCGCTTGGAACAATCAGCACATGAAGTAGCAAATTGGCAATATTATTTTGCAATTGCCGTATTTTTAGTTACTTACGGTTTTATTATTTCTGAAAAATTGAATCGTGCTGTAATTGCACTATTCGGTGCTGCTATTATGATTATTTTTGGAATTGTAGATTTACACACTGCTTTCACATCACATATTCAATGGGAAACGATCACCCTTTTAATCGGGATGATGATTCTCGTACATATTACGAGTCAATCAGGCGTATTTGAATTTGTAGCTATTAAAGCAGCAAAAGCAGCTGACGGAAAACCGATTCGCATTTTATTATTACTATCCTTATTAACCGCCGTCGGTTCTGCATTTTTGGATAATGTAACGACTGTTTTATTAATCGTTCCTGTTACACTATCCATTACACGTATTTTAAAAGTTAACCCTGTTCCTTATTTGATTTCAGAAGTACTGTTTTCAAATATAGGTGGAACAGCAACTTTAATCGGTGATCCACCGAACATTATGATTGGATCAGCTAATAAGCATTTAGACTTTAATGCCTTTTTACTAAATTTAGCTCCAATCGTAATTATTATTTCTATCGTTACAATTGGCATTATTTACTTCATGTATCGTAACAAACTAAAAACAACGCCTGAACAAATCGAAAAACTAATGGCGTTAAACGAAAAAGATTATATTAAAGATCAAAGCCTCCTTTTAAAATCGATTACAATTTTAGGACTAACTATTTTAGGCTTTGTACTTCATTCTATTATTCATGTAGATGCTGCCGTTATCGCAATGACTGGTGCTACACTTCTTATGTTAATCGGCGTAAAAGAACATGAAATAGAAGATATATTTGCCCACGTTGAATGGGTAACCATTTTCTTCTTCGCCGGACTATTCGTTCTCGTTGGCGGATTAATTGATATCGGACTTATTTCTTCACTCGCAAAAGAAGTAATCGACGTAACAAATGGCGATATCGGTTTCGCTGCGATACTTATTTTATGGGTATCTGGCATCGCATCTGCGACAATTGACAATATTCCATTTGTCGCAACGATGATTCCTCTTATTCAAGATTTAGCTACTGGCCTCGGATTATCTGTTGATTCGCCGCAAATCGAAGTGCTATGGTGGTCGTTATCTCTTGGAGCTTGCTTAGGAGGTAACGGAACATTAATCGGAGCATCAGCAAACGTAGTTGTTGCTGGTATTGCAAAACGTGAAGGACATGGATTTTCTTATATGGACTTCTTAAAAATCGGTTTACCGTTAACAATCATTGCACTATTGTTATCACATGCTTACATTTATTTACGTTATTTAATGTAGAAGTTGTACTGCATGAAATTCTATCGTCAAATACAAAAGGTTTGCAGCATAGTGCTGCAAACCTTTTTTCCATCACCAAAATATACCGATAATTGCTAATCCACCTAATATCATACCACCAATTTGCCCAACGATTGCGGGTGATAGTTGAACACCTTTCCTCACTTCAACAACCGGTCTTTCGTGCCTTAGTTGCTGCACTTCGCTTTGAAGTTGATGTACACTTCCGTGCAATTCTTTAATTAGCTCTTTTAATTCAGCAACCTCTTCATTTACTGGTTTACTTTTTTCTAAATTCATTTTGCATAACTCCTTATAAATTCAATCAGTACACTGTAAATTTTCGCCAATTTTCATTATATCTCCTGCATACTACATATATAATTTTGAATGTTTTTTCTAACCTTGCTTCTCCATCCATTCATCCCGCAATATCCCCATAATGATACGATCAAAACACTTCCCATCTCTTTGCACTGCTTCTCTCATACAGCCTTCTATCTGAAAACCCATCTTTTTATACAACTCAATAGCAGCTTTGTTATAAGAAATAACATCAAGACCAACCCGGTGTAAATTTAATTCATAGAAAGCATACTTTAAAATAAGATGGATTGCTTCTCTTCCATATCCCTTACCTCTATCATTTGCATCTCCTATACCGATGGCTAATAAACCCGTTCTGTTATTCCACTCCATGCCATGAATTGCAACAAAACCAATTAAACGATCATCTTGAAGTGTTCTTAACATGAAAGAAACACTATTCGATCTCCGTCCCTTTAATAGGCCATCACTTGCTATTTCTTGTAACGATTGCGGGAATGCTACATCTGTATCTACATTTCTTAAATACTCACTATCTTCTTGCCACATAGCCATTACTTCAACATCTTTTTCTCTACTAGCTGATAATTTAATCGTTTTATTTTGAAAAAGATTCATTGTCATTTCAAACTCCCCCTTTTTAAGTAACGGGGATACTTATTTTAGCCTATTTATCCCCTTGTTCCATAAACTGCTTTATAAACGGGATACTTACAATAAGCGCTGACATTGGCACATCTCCTCTATACTAAATTAACTTCATTGTATAATTTTTCATTTATTCTAACAATAAGAATTACAAAAAGACCCTCCAAATTTAGAGGGTCTTTCCTAATAGCAAAACTGTATTATTTCGTAAACATTTTCTCCGCTTCATCCATCGCCATTTTGTTTCCTAAAGCAGAATAGTCAAGCCATGGTTGGTCATTAATAGTATATACGTGCTTACCTTTAACAGCTTTTAAGTCTTTCCAAATTGGTGTTTCTTGAAGTTGTTTAAATGCTTCTTTCGCTTTATCGTCTCTATTTACAACAACGAAAATCGCATCTGCATCAAAGTCAGGTAATACTTCTTGTGAAATGACTTCGAAGGGGCGGTTTCCATCAATTTTCTCTACACCATTTGCAGGCTGTAATCCTAAGTCATGGAATAAAATTGGTCCCATCGGTCTTTTCGTACTAAATACACGTAACTCTTTTGCAGTAACGCGAATTGCCATTACTTTTTCGTTATTACCCAGCTCTTTATCTATTAAATTTTTCACTCGTTTTGATCGTTCTTCATAGTCTTGAATATATTTATCTGCTTCTTTCTCACGGTTTACAAGTTTACCTACTTCCTTTAAATGATCTCTCCACGTACCTTCATCTAAATTAAAAGTATGTGTTTTTGCAATTTTTTCGTATTTCGCTAAATCTTTGCCAGCATATTTTTCATCCACATAAATTTCAGATGACTTTAATTGTAGTAATGCTTCCATATTCGGATCTGCTACAACCCCAAGTTTCTTCGTATCTTTCAACTGCTCTTTTGCGTGCGGTAAGAAATCTTTTAAATCTCCACCAATAACAGAACCTACTGGTGTAATTCCTAATGCAAGTAAATTGTTCGTTAAGTGAATAGACATGGAAGCAATTTTTGGATCATTACTTTTTTCCGTTTTTTGCGTTGCCTCTTCATTAGATTTCGTTTGACCACATGCTGCTAATACTAAAATACACATAATGCTAAATAAAATAGTAAGTTTCTTTTTCATATGTTCTCCTCTTTGAAGTAGTTATTTTGTTTTTGTAAGTAAATAAAGAAAATACGGTGCTCCTAAAGCCGCTACTACTACACCAGCCGGAATAGAATTCGGCTCAAATATAGAGCGTCCTATCGTATCTGCGAGCACTAAAATAATCATTCCGATTATGCCAGCTAACGGAAGGAAGTGTTGATAGGTAGTACCTACTAACTTTCTTGCGATATGCGGAGCAACTAAGCCGATAAAGCCAATCCCCCCTGCCATCGATACACTTGCGCAAGATAATCCAACCGCTGTAGCTAAAAGTAATAACCGTTCTTTTTGCACAGAAACACCAAGTCCTGCTGCTACACTATCACCTAGTGACAATGCATTTAACGTTTTAGATTTTAGCCACGCATAAGGGGTTAGTATGAAAATCCAAGGTAATAATGCCAGGACATGAATCCAATCCCTTCCCCACACGTTACCAACTAGCCATCTAGAAGCGAATGTATACGTCTCATCATTTAACTTGAGAGAGAAAAATAGCGAAATTGCACTAAAGCCAGCTGAAACTGCAATACCAATGAGAATAAGTCTAATGGGAAGTAAACCTTTTGACCGATCACTCGCAAGTAAAATAATAAGAAATGCAGCTAATACTCCTCCGCCAAATGTAAATAACGGTATTAAAATGGATGCACTCTCATTAATAGAATGAAAGAGAGTAACAAATACGATAAGACCGAAAAATGCACCTGAATGCAACCCTAAAATACCAGGATCTGCAAGTGCATTACGGGATAACCCTTGCAAAATCGCACCGGAAATACCAAGACCAATACCGGCTAACATCGTGATTATTATTCTTGGCATACGATAATCATATAGCACGGTTGCACTCTCAAAATCACCATAACCCAAAAGTGTTTCAATTACTCTAAGTGGCGCTATACTCAGTGTCCCTGTATTTAAACTAATTAAAATTACAGCGATACTTATACATCCGAAGATTGTAGTTACAGTAATAGCTCTCTTTTTATCCGTGTTAAAAAGATCCTTCACTTATAATTCCCTCCCAACTTTACGTGCTATATAGAGGAAGAACGGAACTCCAACAAGAGCTACCATAATCCCTATCGCAAGTTCCTTAGGAGGATTTACTGTTCTTGCCCCTAAATCAGCTACAACTAATAACATAGCTCCTAATAATGCTGACATAGGAATAATGAGTCTATAATTAACACCAACTAATTTTCTAGCAATGTGCGGGATAACTAGTCCTACAAATCCAATAGAACCAACAGCTGAAACAGAAACACCTGCCAGAATAACTACTATAATCATCCCTAGTATTCTCGTTCGGTTCGTTTTCACTCCTAAATTTGTAGCAACATCATCTCCCATTGATATGAGTGAAATAGATCTTCCTAACACTATCGCAAAAATAATCGTTATAAGAATAATAGGGACTAAAAATTTCAAGTGTTCCCACTTAAGCCCTGCAACACCACCAGCATACCAAAACGCTAAATCTTGGCTTAAATCATAATAAATCGCAACACCTGAACTTAATGAATGTAAAAGCGCTGCCATAACCGCTCCAGCAATCGTTAACCTCATTGGTGTTAACCCGCCTGATGTTGCTGATCCAATAACAAAAATAAGTACTGTACTTAAGACAGCTCCAATAAAGGAAACAATCATTAAATAGGAATACGGCATATGTGGGAAAAAAGCAAAACTAAGTGCTACTACAAACATCGCACCTGCATTTATTCCGAGTACACCTGCATCAGCTAAAGGATTTCGTGTTACACCTTGCATAACAGCACCAGCAACCGCAAAAGCTGCCCCTACAACTGCTGCACCAATTACTCTCGGGAGCCTTAATTCATAAATAATTTGGTGCTGTGTTAGTTTCGGATTGTAATCCAAAACCGCTACCCACACCGTTTGTAAATGAATATCCTTTGCACCAAATGAAATGGCTAAAAATATAGATCCAATTAAACATAAAATTGTTAAGCTCATGAAACATATGAACTTAATATGTATCCAGCGGTTATTACCAGCATGTACAGTAGACTTATGTAACATGTTTCATTTCATCCTTTATATTCAGTTGTTTTTTATAATTATTTTTTATTTATAATTAATATTGATAATAATTATCATTTTCATTTAGATATTATATCCCCACTTTTTTTAAATAGCAAACTATTTTTTACTTTGTTAAAATATTAAAATACTTATTACAATTCCCTTCTAAAACTTACAAATACATGCAAAATAGACTACTAGCTTATTTTTAAAATCGTAGTATACTTAGTCATTATTTCGAGTTTTCTAACAAACTTATCAAAGGAGACCCAATGTTCTATATAAAACAATTACTACATTTCACTTACGAACAAGCATTATCTTGTTTATTCCCAGTCACTATTTTTTTAACACTAGCCCTTTCAAAAATCATTTCTATCCCAGGGTTATATCGCTATGATTTCATACTCATCGTATGTCTTCTGATGCAGTGGATTATGTATAAAACTGGTCTTGAAACAAAGGATGAACTAAAAGTAATTACTGTCTTTCATTTAATTGGACTTTTACTAGAAATATATAAAGTACATTTCGGTTCATGGAGTTATCCTGAAGAGGCATATTCGAAAATTTTTGGAGTTCCACTTTACAGCGGTTTTATGTACGCAAGTGTCGCAAGTTACATATGCCAAGCGTGGAGAAGATTGCATTTACAAATGCACCATTGGCCAAAAGCCCTTTTTGCCATACCGTTAGGAGCTATAATTTACTTCAATTTTTTTACACATCATTTTCTATATGACTTTAGATGGGTATTAACTTTACTTTTATTCATCGTTTTCTTTCGGACATTTGTAGAATTTTCATTGCAAAGCGTTACATATAAAATGCCGCTCGTACTCTCATTTTTCCTTATCGGATTCTTTATTTGGATTGCAGAAAACATCGCTACTTTTTTCGGAGCATGGCAATATCCAAATCAACGAGAAGCATGGAACCTCGTTCACTTAAGCAAAATTAGCTCATGGTTTTTACTCGTTGTTATTAGCATTATGATTGTTACGCAGCTAAAACATTTGAAGGAGTCGAAAAGATAATACTGATTATGTAAAAACAGTTAGCCCCTCGCTCATTAGAGAGTGAGGGGCTTTTTTAGTAATATTTTTTAAACCGTCCCTATCAAAGGAGTTATAAATTCATCATAATTTACAAGAGCATAAGCAGTTGCACATTATGAACTACTACTAGCAGAAGAGGTTGCTGCAGATGAAGCGGCAATCGTTGCCATCATAGCTGCCTGTTGTGCTTGTATGAGGACTTCTATCATTGTTTGTAAACCTGTGTTGGTAGCTTTACTTTCCTCACCTTTCTGACTTACGAACAGTTGAATAGCAATAAGGATATTTGTATCTGTATGCCAACGGAACAATTTATCCCCCTGCAATTTTTCAATAAATGCTTTAATAGAATGAATCTCTTTATCTCCATCTTCAAGTAACGCTAGTAGCCCGATAGCTGGGTAATGCATCTGTTTCACTTTTACCTTTTCTTGCTTTAATAACTTCCATATGTTTGTGCATGTTGCAACTAACATCTCTTCACGGACATCCTTCTTTAGTGAAAGAATGTGACTTAAAAATTGAAGATCATTCCCTTTACGCAAACCAGCTGTCGCTAGTTTCTGATAAAGACGTTCCACTCGGTCCATAAGTGTTTCTACATGCTCTGATTGTCCTGCTAATAAAACTGCGAGCGGATAATCATTTGTACTTGTAAGAAAGAGGTGATCCTTTTTCATGCGTTTATATACTTGCATCGAACGCTGAATGTGCGCGCCATGTTGTTCATCTTCTTCTGTTAAAAGCACAGCTGCTGCGAGATAAGTAAATATACTCCGGCTAAAGCCACCAGTGACCAATTGTTCATATAAATCTAAAAACGTCCGAAAAGCTTTCTTGTAATCTGTAAAGTGAATATCTAATGTTGCGGCCACTACAAAACGATGATAAGACTTTAAGTATGAAAACATCCCTACCTGATTTTTAATATAACTACTAATTTCTAAAAAACGTCCGAGATCAAACAATTTATCACTACCTGCATACATAGCAGCAATCATCATTCCTGTTCGAGAATCACTCGTTTTCCATTTTAGTTCTCCCTTTAACTGTACATATGTATGTTTATATTGCTCCAACTTTTGTTCTAATGTAATCATAGTATTCACCCCTATTTCTAGTTCTTCTCTATTATTATACGTATATTCCATATTTAGGAATACTATAATTAATAATCACACCATAAAAATCATGAAATTCATTCATCCCTATATATTGTTTTTTATCTTTCTTCATCAGCATCAAGATGATAATCCCTAATCCTTCAAAAAGTTATACAAAAAAGGTAGATAATAATTTATCTACCTTTTTTGTATATATTATTTAACATTACACCTGTATTGCTTGTTATATGCAATTAAGACTAAAGAGCTTTAATAATTCGTTCCATCGCCTTCATTTGCCCAAGATGATCCGCTTCATGATAAAGCATCATACCGTAAAGCTCCCCTACTGTTTCTAATCCTAGGAATGGTTCTGGAAGTTTATTTTCAAATACTTCTGCTGGCATTTCGTTAATACGCTTCGCTTGTTCTTTTAATTGAGCCGTTAACACTTCTAATGATGGCCCTTCTGTTTCCCATTTAGATGGTCGTGTACCATATCCAAACATACCTGGGTATTCAGTTGGTAATTGTTTAAATTCTCTTCCAAACATGAAAGTTTCTGCTGCCGTTAACACGTGACCAATATGCCAGCGAATTGTATTGTTAAAGCCATCCGGCTGAGTATCCGCAGTATTATCATCTAACGTTTCCATGAATTTCAGTAATGCTCCACGCGTTATTTCAAATTGTTTTAAACCAACTAGTCTATTCATTTTATCGCTCCCCTTTTTTATGTACAATTTATTATGAACTAAGAGTGTTCAACTTATTAAAGTTTCACCTTGTATAATCTATCAGAAACAATTAAGAAATACATCTAATATGCTTAGTAAAAATAATAACAAAGGTTCACTCCTCATAAATATAGAATTACTTACTGCACAAATATTTTAGTAAACAAAAGAGGAGTGTAATGGCATGTTACATATTTTAAAACAACAATATAGTCTTATTAGCTCTACAAGAGAAACTCTATTTTCGTTTTTTGAAGAAATCCCACTAGAAAAATTACATAGCACAATTCCTAATTTCGGGAGCGGCAGTATTATAAAGACACATATTCATGTAGCCGATTGCTATCGATACTGGCTTGGATCATTCGCATTCAAACAAAAACGAGCAGACTTTTCCTTTGCCAGCGATTATGAAGTTGAGCATGCAGATTTCGAAAAAGTTCGTACTAGATTTAAGTTAGTAGATGAGGTTGTACTACGTTTTTTAGATGAATATAATGACCGATGGCTCGAAAATATAGCAAATGAAGTAAAATGGCAAAAAGAACCTTGGAGCACAACTCCGCTATGGCTTTTAACTCATACAGAGACACATGAATTTCATCATAAAGGACAAATTGTGTCGATGGCTC
Source organism: Bacillus cereus group sp. N12 (assembly GCF_016483575.1). Taxonomy (NCBI): domain Bacteria; kingdom Bacillati; phylum Bacillota; class Bacilli; order Caryophanales; family Bacillaceae; genus Bacillus; species Bacillus cereus group sp. N12. The sequence continues at coordinate 46,357 of NZ_JAEHBO010000025.1, read as the reverse complement.
GTCATCTTGGATATGCTCCTCCTAATACAGACCTTAGTTAATTCAATGGACCATGATTACTGAAAAGATTAGAATGAATACAAATCGAGCATGTTTTGAAATCCAATCAAAACATGCTCTTACAATATTCTACCTTACAATTTTCATATTCCTATCAATACCAAATAGTCTCCGCATAATTATAAGCATCACTATTCGGAATAGCATGTTTCCCCTGCGCTTGCGCCTTTCTTGGATCTAAATCATATACCATTGGCGTATAGCATGATGTTTGCCCTTTATTTACAACACCATTTCCTCCAGCACTTCCGCAAGTGTATGCCTTTCCATCTGTTTTTCTAACAATCCTTGCATCAGCTTCGTTATTATAAACTGCTGGGCGGGTTACAGTAACTTTTGCCCATGCTGTCTTACAAGTCGTGCTAAATTTTAATTCTACATAAGAATTTGAATCAATCCACTTCTTTTCTTTCGTTACTGCGGATTGATCACAGCTGTTATAGTAAGGACTTTTCCCATCATATGAATGATCTTCTGCGTATGCTTTATCGCTATTAGTCGTGCTAAACATACTAGTTACAACGAGTAAAGATAGCAATAAACATGCACTCACCTTTTTTAATAGCTTCATATAATTTCACTCCTTTATTAATAACGTGCTGTTTTACCGTAACCGTTATTAAACGTAACCGCTTCAGCATCTGCTGTGTATCCGAAATCTGCAGTTAAATCAAATACCATTCCAGTATACGTGCTCGTTTGACCTGTTTTTATTGTGCCGTTCCCCTGGTTAGAAGTAACTGATTTTTGGAATACACCATTTTTATATTTATTTACAACTGCGTACGCATACACTCCTCCCGAAACAGCTGGTGCTGGTTGATCTAAAACAAGCTTAGACCATGCTGCATGACATTTATTACTGTAACGTAAATATACTGTCCCTACTTTTTTACTACCTTCATAAACTGCTGTAGACTTTGCATTAAATCCATCTGCATCACACGTTGTACTTCCCCCGTATACTTTCGTTGTTGCTGGATTTTTTCCGTCATAATAACTACTTAAATCAGTAGCTGCCAATGTACTTCCTTGGAAACTAAATAATACACCTATACTTGCCGCACTTAACACGCATACTTTCATTAACTTTTTAAACATATTAAATTCCCCCCTCACAATAAGTACGTATACTAAAGACAATCTATCCCCTATGTAAGCCCTCCTTTCACGCTTCCTAGAGGCATCTTACAGAAACGAATAAACGTTGTAAATTCCCTTATGATTATTGGAATATACGAAGAATTTTACTTATCCTTGTAAGAAAAAAAGTTGAGAAATACACATTTTATAGCATTCTTTATTTAAAACATAAAAGAACCGATACTTGTTATATTCAAGCATCGGTTCTTTATATAAAATTGCCATTTTTTCTTTTATATAAAATAAATATTTCTCCACTTAATCCGTTGTAAAAAACTCCCTCGTTACATCAATAAATTGCTGCAGTGGCGCTGTCATCCATTTATCTTTATGCCAAGCAATTTGTGTATAAATCGGAGGTATTGTTTCTTTTAACACTAACTCCTTTAACGTCCCTTCCCGTATATCTTTTTCTACTACTATTGCTGGCAAAACTGCTATACCTAAATCCGCAATGACACATTGTTTAATTGCCTCGACACTAACAAACTCAATCTTATTTGCTGGATATACGTCTTCCGCACGAAATAACTCTTCAAATAAAGTCCGATATGAGCACCCTAGTTCAGTTAACAAAAGTGTTTCACTCTCTAAATCTTTTATAGAAACGGAAGCCTGTTCGAGTAAACAATGCCCTAGAGCCGCTACTACTTTTAATTCTTCTTTCATAAGTGGATCCACATGCAAAGCATCTCCTGTTTTACATTCGTCCAAAATAAATGCAAGATCGACTTTCCCCTCCATCAATTGTTCCTTCGCATCTTTATTGGAATGCGCTGGTTTAAATATAAGCTTTATTTTGGGGAATTGTATTTTAAACCTCTTTAATATAGAAGGAAGCCTATATGTACATTGACTTTCTTGTGCACCAATTATTAACGTACCTGCTATTTCCTCATCATCTTTCACAGCCGTCTTCGCTTCGTTACTAAGTGCGATTATCTTGTCCGCATATAGTTGAAACTTCCTGCCCGCTTCAGTTAAGAAAAGACGTTTCCCTAACCTCTCAAATAGTGGTGTACCGAGCTCAGCCTCTAACGTTTTAATTTGTGCTGTAACACTCGATTGGGCAAAGTTTAATTTCTTCGCAGTTTGTGTAAAGTTCAAAGTTTCCGCGGCTATTTTAAATGTAATTAATTGTTTTATCTCCATTTATCATCCCTCTTTTCAATCGGTATTTCCGATTGATTTCATCGAAATAATCCTCTTTGTCTATCGATGTTTATATTGTATGATAAAGAGCATCGACAAACAATATAAATGGAGGTATTCCATATGAAAGCACTTTGTTTCGAACAGTTCGGAAATCCAGATGTACTACAATATAAAAAAATACATGATCCAATCATAAATTCAAATGAAATTCTTGTCCGCACGAAAGCAATCGGTTTAAACTTTGCTGATATTTATAGACGCCGCGGTGATTATCATCTCGCTGGTAACCCGCCATATATATTAGGTTATGAAGGGGCTGGTATTGTTGAAAAAGTAGGAGCTGACGTTACTACTATCAATCCTGGGGACCGTATTGCATTTGCTGACGTCCCATTTGCAAATGCAGAATTAGTTGCCGTTCCATCAGAAAAAGCCATCCTACTTCCGGATTCTATTTCTTTTGAAACAGCCGCTTCTGTCTTATTACAAGGTCTAACGGCACATTATTTAACGAAAGATAGCTATCAAATAAAACAAGGTGATACAGCTTTAGTCCACGCTGCGGCTGGTGGCGTTGGTCAACTTCTTATTCAAATGATTAAACTACAGGGCGGAACAGTAATTGGTCTTACGTCATCAACCGAAAAAAACAAAGTAGCCACGTTAGCTGGGGCTGATCATGTATTTTTATATACGGAAAAATGGCATTCAAAAGTACTTGAAATAACAAACGGCACTGGAGTAAATGTTGTATATGAATCAGTAGGTTCTACATTAGAGGAAAGTTTTAACGCTACTAAAATTGGCGGTACTGTCGTATTTTACGGAATGGCTGGTGGTAATCCTGTGCCAGTTGATCCGCGTATGCTTATGGATACTTCAAAAACTTTAACTGGTGGAGACCTTTGGAACGTGCTTACTACTTTTGAAGAACGTAAGCAGCGCTCTACTCAATTATTCGATTGGATCACTAGTGGAAAAGTAAACATCGCGAGTCCTACTACATTCGCCTTACAAGATGGTGCTCTTGCACATAAATTATTAGAGAGCAGAAAAAGTACTGGGAAGATTTTATTGATTCCATAATCGTTCATATTTAAAAAGGAAGCTAGAATATATTTCATTGCTTCCTTTTTAAATGTTATTAATGTTCCATTTTGCTTCTTTTTAATAACCCTGTTATTTATATTTTTTATTTCTATACTTCTCTTTTTAGGCCCCTCATTTTTAGGTTTATAAAATAAATGAATCTAAATATTAAAGGAAAGAACAAATTTCCGGATATCAACGACCCAATAAATACAGTATCAATAAAAGAAAAAATCCCAAAGAATAGCATTCCAAAAAAATAAAATACAACTGCACTCCAATAAATAAAACGTGGAAACTTAGTTTGGAACGAATCACCTTTTTTACACGGTTTTCCAAATAAAAAATGAACGAATTTAATCAACATAATCACTTCTCCATATAATTGTTAATATCCTTTTCTTCTTAGAACTGAGCATAAATCACATACTATGTATCTTTTTCTTTGAGTTTTCCGACAACGGGGTTATTAGCTATGTCGAATACAGTAACCTTTTACTCATATGTTTCGCAAAGGCAACAATATATTTTTATTTCAATACAAATCGCCTATCCCCATTATCATGTTGCAATTCAAACAATACTGGATTACTAACAAACCTTTTTAACAAAACGTCTGCCTCATGATCAGTTATTTCATTAGGAATATTAATGCCACTAAATGATGTTGAGGAAATTAGTGTATGAAAATCATATTTAAATTCATAATCACCAATATACGCAAGTGCCAATTGCCCTTTCCATTCAATTTGATACGTCTGTCCTTCTAATCTAGTAAACTTAATATTATGAAAGGCTGACGCATCATGTCCAAGTAAATAAACGTCAAATGCAGTTAAATCTAAATCTAAGTTCTTCTGCTCATCTTCGGATAAAAAATCAATTGCAAATCTCTTCCCATTTAGCAAATCCAAATCAAAAGGCACCTCATCACTTCCTACACGAAACCCTTTAAAATCCCATTCTTCTGATGACAAAGTACAGCTATGGAAGTTGTTCCATACAATCTTCGCGTGCCAGTCATCAACATCTTCTCCATCTTCTTCATCTTCTTCCAAATCTTCCTCATCATAATCCGCAGTCTCTAAATGTAAATCAAAATACAAACCAGCTACACCATTTAACTCTTCTTCCTCCGCATATTTAAAATGTGCACTCCACTTAAAATTAACAATTCGATGACCTTTAGGCCACGGGTTGTCCACAAAATATATTCGATCCATATTTACACGTTCCTTATTTTGTTTTATTTCTCGTAAACTCACTTAAATTTCGAGATGAAATGTAAGACTAGACTAATAGCCCTCCAATAAGCTGCAAGACAATTTATTGTTCCTACTCTCTTACTATATCACCACAATAATTTTCATAGTGTATTTTTAACAGAATATTCCGATTCAAATTAACAAATGATATACTGAAAAATAAAAAGAAGCTAGATTTTCTAGCCTCCTTTTCTTATCTCTATTTGAGATTTAATTATATTTCCACACTTTCTTTCCCTTTTGCAACATACCTCATATCTCCAACCGACTCGACGATGTATTCCCCATCTTTATATAAAATTTTCGTTACACTTGCATTCTCTACTCCAAGTTTTGTTTTACTACTATCTATCATTTCTATTAAGGCAGTAATCAAAAGCCCATGAACGACAACTAAAACGTTACCGCCTCCATTTGCAGCAGCTTCTTCACTAATTTTATCAATCTCTGTTTTTATACGGGCAGAAAATAATTCCCAATCTTCCGCTTGTTTCGTAGGATCTGCTGTTCTAATAAGATTAATTACTTCTTGAATAGAAAGCTTCATAAGTTCTTCTGGTGCTGCAACACCCGCAGCTTTTCCAACCGCATCCCACATATTTTCAAGTTTTTCACCTTCAAAAATACCAAAATTTAATTCTCGTAAATTTTTTCTTTTCTCAAGTTTCAATTTTGATTGCTCACTATATTTTAATACTAAATTAGCAGTTTCAATCGCTCGGCCGCTATCACTACTATACGCATTCGTAAAATGAACATCTTTTAATCCTGTTCCTAAATTTGAGGCAACTTCCACACCTTTTTCTACTAGCGGAGAGTCTGCCCAACCTTGCGCGCGATGGTTCGTATTTAAAATTGTTTTACCATGTCTTGTAACATATAACGTAACTACATTCTCATTGCTATTTGTTTCTCGCTTATTCATTCTATTCTCTCCCTTTACGTTTCTATATCAATTTTACCACCTCAATTATTCATTGAGCAAAATATACGTCAGTAGATCTGCTGAATAAAAAAAGCTATCTTTCTGTATATCTCTACAAAAAGATAGCATCTTTTATGATTACATTTCTTAGCCAATACTTCTACTCAGCAAAAGCACTCGAATATTGTACAATTCCTTCTACACCTTGAAGAGTGTTCTCTCTTAGCTCCATCACCATAAACACTTCATCTGGCACTTCAAATGGCACTTTTATATTCCACTGACTTGCGCGTTCAAAACCGAATTTCGGATAGTACTCTGGATGCCCTAATACTACAACTGACCCGTATCCTAATTCTTTCGCTTTTTCTAAAGCAGCCGTGATCAGTTTTCCGCCAATTCCTTTCTTCTGATGGCCCCTAGCAACTGAAACTGGTGCAAGTGCTAACGATTCTACAGAAGTTCCACCTTGTTCTATTGTAATTTTCGATAACATAATGTGACCAACTATATCTTCATCTACCGCAACAATTGATAACTCCGGAACAAACGCGTCACATTCTCTAATACGTTTTACAAGTTCATGTTCTGTTTTATCACTAAATTCTTCAAGTGAAAATGCCTCTTTTACAACTTTTTCTGTTTTTCTATAATCGTTTTTTTGTTCTTGTCTAATCGTTACCATTTTAACTTATCCTCTATTCTTTCTTATTTCTTTTTGAATTTTACGAAGTGCTTTTTTCGATCCGCGCTCTATATCATGTTGCATTTTTCTTTCTTTATAATCAATAAATAGTGTACTTAAATCGTACCCTTCTGGGTATAATTCCTTCGCTGCTACCTCTAAAGTAATACGTTTTACATTTACTTCAACGAATTCACCGTTATAATATACAACGACGTTATAGAAATTATCTTTTTCCTTATAAAGGATACCAAAATCATCATAATCCAATAAATTCACACGGTCGCCGACTTTGTACTCATAATGAGATTCTCTTTTCTCTTGCACAAATTTCGGTTTTCTAATTTTACTTTCATTCACTTTTTCTATAACGTATTCTTTATTTCCCATATACTCTTTCGCTCTTTGCAGTACATGTTCTTTTACGTTCATTTTATTCGCAATCCAAAGCGCATTACTTTCACCTGATTTACCGATAACTAATTTATAAAGTGGCTCTAGTGTTTCACTATTAAATTGCATTGCTGCGTTCATAAAATCACCATGCATTTCTGAAAAGCGTTTAATTTCACCGTAATGCGTACTCGCAATTGTAATACATCCCGCAAGGTAAAATTCTTCTAAAATAGATATCGCAAGCGCCGCACCTTCATTCGGTTCTGTACCGCTCCCTATTTCGTCAAATAGTAGTAACGTATTATTATTTGACATCCTCATAATTTCAGACAGATTTTTCATATGAGATGAAAATGTGCTTAGTGCATTTTCGATACTTTGATTATCACCAATGTCTACAAATACATTTTCGAAAATAGCAATTTCCGTTTCTTTATCTCCCGCAATATGAAAGCCTGACATTGTCGCTAATGTTAATAGTCCGATTGTTTTTAACACAATTGTTTTGCCGCCTGCATTTGGTCCTGTAATAATTAAACTACGATACTCTTGACCAATTTCAAAGTTTAACGGTACAACTTGCCCTGTTAAAAGCGGATGCTTACAATTCATTAAATGAATGTTTCCGTGATCGTTTAGCTTCGGTTCTATTCCATCGATTGATTTACTAAACTTCGCTTTCGCAAATACCATGTCATATTGACTTATCAGTTCCATATTAATTTTTATACTATAAATATTTTCTACTACCATTCCTGATAGTGTCGCTAATATTTGATACTCTTCCATTGCCTCTTCTGCTTTCAAACTTGCTAGTTCCACATTTAGCTTTGTAACCGTATGTGGTTCTATAAATACAGTAGAACCTTTTGCAGAAGCTTCAACAATACTCCCAGCAACTTGATTTTTATAGGAAGATTTAATTGGAATCGTATAACGGTCATCCTTTTTACTAATAAAGAATTCCTGAATAAATTTCTTATTTGCACTACTATTTAAAAACTTCGTTAAACGCTCTTTTATTTTTCCATCTACAGAATCGATATTATTTCGAATTCGTTTTAACTCTTTACTTGCAGCTGCATCAATACTATTTCCTTTAATTGAAAAGTTAATTTCCTCTTCAATGCTTTTATATTCAGTCATTGAATTTGCATAGGAAGCTAATACTGGTGCAAAAAATTCTTTATCTAACATAAACTTTTTAATCTTTCTACATCCACGTAAAAAGTCTGAAACACTTACTAATTCCTCTGGATCTAAAATCATCCCTTTTTCTAATTTTTGAATTGTACTCGCGATATTTGAAATTCCGAAAAAAGGCACATGTCCTTCTGCATCTAATATAGTCCTTGCTTCTGTCGTTTCATTTAAACGATTTCTCACTACTTTTATACTTGTACTCGGCTCTAATTTATTTAATAATTCCTTACCTAATCCACTTACACAATAAGATTTCACTATTTCCTTTAATTCGTTATATTGTAACTTTTCAAAAGTCATCGTATTCATTTTGTTTCTCCTCACTATGATTGATGTTTATCATAAATGAAGATACCTACTCATTAGATCCCAATGAGTTTTGCATTATTCAATTACTATTTTTATACATTTAAAACATATACAAAAAAGCTGCGGGGATACCGCAGCTTTTACATTTACAAGGCATGTGTAATAACATATGAGGAAATAAACCATAAAAAACGGATGACAACCCTCTCATTACACGCTTTATAAAGTATTGTAGGTATCTTCATAGGTTTCGAAATAAACGCATGACAAAATTAGGGGTATGATACACATAAAAATCCCCTGGTCTTATCCGATTTATTTCATTAAATTTTTCCTATTTAATACCTACCGCACTCACAAAAAGCACCTCTCATTAATTTATATTTTATGGTCATTGAAATCTAATTTATTGAAATCATCATACTATATGTTTTATAAGAAGTAAAGGTGTCAGACTATTTCCTTTCAGATTGTAAAGCTTTCATATAATCAGCCTTTTTCTCAAGGGTCTTTTTCGCATCTTCAGCCGTTACTATATAATCTACCGCGATATGCTGTAATATTTCCTTATTAGCATTTGGCAACTGAATTGTAATATCATCCACACTACTCTTACTATTTTCAATCGTTTTATTAAATTCCTGAATACCTCTTGCAACCTCCGCCAATGTTTCCATATGTACAGAATTGTTTACATCTAAAACAGTATTACTTTTAAAAACTGCTGTATAATACTGTTGCAAATTTTTCTTCGCTATTTTTTCCTCAGCATTCTTATTGGAAACATTATCCCCAGTCTGCATTTGATTAAAAGTAAGTATAGTGTTATTATCTTTCTCTCCATAATATGTATTAAACTTCCCTTGTAAATCATTTGTTTTCTTTTTCATTTTATAATTATCATTTTTTACTTCTGGAGAGATTTGTCCCTCAAAATAAAGTTGAAATTGCAAATGCGGTTCATCGACTTGCTGTACAGTAACTATCCGCCCTTTGGGACCAAGGAAGTCCTTTCCATTATCCAGTGTTTCAACTCCGTTTAGATTAACAGCCATATCATACTCTGTTTTTATATAATTTTGTGCTTTTTTTTCGATTTCTTCATCCGATATATCACATGATGTTAATAGTAATAAACTAAACATTATGCTATATTTCATTATTATTCTTTTCATATTGCCTCTCCTTTTACTACTACTGCCTATCCAGAAATGTACTTCTGGATTTTAAATTACGATTTATATAAAGAACTACTTCTAATAACCGCTACATCAAATGGTCTCCGCTGACTTGAATAATAAAAACTCATCATCTTGCCTTAAAATGCTCTAATAACCACATGTACAAAAACACCCGTTTGTTATCAAATTACACTTATAGTGTAATTTTACACTATAATCATTTTATCGTAAAGCAAATATAATCCCTATTAAAATCACGTTAAAAACATACTAATATTTAATTCTATAGCAATCACAGTACGGTTTTTATTGACTCCAACTTTAAAGTAACCACTTTAATTTCACTGCGAAAAAATTAAATAAGCGCCTCCGCTATTGCAAATGTCATTTACTTAACCTAATACATTTAATAATTATGACAAGCAATCATAGGAGGTTACTATATGAGCGAAGAATATATTATTTTACATGGACTTGCTCTTGAACCAAATTTAATTGGCCCCACTCTACCACCCATTCCACCATTTACATTCCCTACCGGACCTACTGGAATCACAGGACCTACCGGCGCTACAGGACCTACTGGAATCGGAATAACCGGTCCCACTGGAGCAACCGGTTTAGGAATTCTCCCCGTATTTGGAACAATAACTTCTGAAGTAGGAATCGGATTTGCAGCAGTAGTTAATACAAATGTTAATTTGACAATTCCAGGACCTGTTAGTGGAACTACTCTAACCCCAGTAGACAACTCCATTACAATTGATACCACTGGTGTGTACTCTGTATCCTTTTCAATTGTATTTGTGATACAAGCTATTTCGTCTAGTATATTAAACCTTACAATAAATGATTCCATTCAATTCGCCATTGAAACACGAGTTGGTGGTGGTTCCGGGGTAAGAGCTACATCCGCTAGAACTGATCTATTACCTTTAAACCAAGGAGATGTCCTTCGAGTACGAATAAGAGAAGCCATAGGTGACATTATTTATTCCAATGCATCTCTTGTTGTTTTAAAGGTCGACTAATTCGTTTATCAAAATAAAGATTCAAGCATGATAACAATGTAAAAAGAAGAGGTAACTTATATTTCAGTCTACCTCTTCTTTTTTATCACCAATTTACTGTTGAACATATATGGAAACAGAGCCTCCACTTACATGGAATTGCCCCCATCCATCTTTATTAATTGTTACAGTATTTGTTTGATTACCCGTAATATCGTACCATACTTCCCCAGCGTTATTCTTTCCAACATCCATCCACTTTGATCCTCCTGGTCCATCGGAGATTAATGTCGCTAAACCAGACTTAGCATGTACACTATCGCCTTCTCTTGTCCAGCCAATCACATCTGGATGGTCTAAATAATCCCGCTGCGTACCATATGCAAAGTTTTTTCGTGCCGTCAAAATTGGATCAATTTTATCTTTTAACGCTGGAATTTCATAACTACTATTTCCGCTTGTCCCATAGTAATCACCATAGAAAACTGAAGGATAGCCCTCTGCACGAGTTAAAATAAATGCATATGCCAGCGGCTTAAACCACGGACTTACTACAGATTCCAATGACTGCCCAGGTTGAGAATCATGATTCTCAACGAGAGTAACTGCGAGTGCAGAGTGATTTTTCATTACTGTTCCATTTAAAATATTTCTCATATCATAATTCCCATTTCCTGTTGAAGCATAATGAAAATTATAATGAAGCGGTGCATCAAATACAGATTGATTATAATTGACTTTTGCCAAATAATTGTTTAAAGTCTGGATATCATTTTGCCAATATTCAGCTACCGTAAACATTTCTTTCCCCGTTTGCTGCCTGACATGATTTACCCAATCGCGTAAATATTCATGATCAATATGTTTAACAGCATCTAAACGAAATCCATCTAAATTTAATTCATTCGCATACCACTTCCCCCAATTTTTCATCTCATTCGCAACATCTGGATGATCAAAATCAAGATCTGCATACATCAAATAATCATAGTTTCCATTTTCGCTAGACACTTCCCAGTCCCATGCTTTACCTATGCCCCTAAATTTATAAATTCGATTTAATTTCCTTCCTTCATCCCAATCCGTTCCGTCAAAATGATACCATTTCCATTTGAAATTAGAATAAGCATCTCTGCGCCCCGGAAAGTTAAAACCCGTCCATGCACTAATTTCATAATCACCTGATACTTCAATATTTCGATTGTTACGGTCTACCTCAACAGCTGTTACGGTTTCAGTATAATCAGCCCCACCTTTATGATTCATAACTACATCACCATATACGTCGATGTTTTGTTTATGTAAAGCGTCAATTGCAGATTTCAACTGTGCCTTTGTCCCATATTTCGTCCGCACCGTTCCTTTTTGATTGAACTCCCCTAAATCATATAAATCATAGGCCCCATACCCTACATCATTTTGCGAAGTCCCTTTATATGCAGGTGGTATCCATACAGATGTGATTCCCTTATGAGCTAAACTTTCAGCATCAGAACGCAAACGATTCCAATGATTCCCATCATTCGGAACGTACCACTCAAAATACTGCATTAATGTTCCATTATTTATCGTTGCTGCTTCTGCCTTATTCCTCCCATATATATTAGGAAAAAGCAAAATAAATAATAAAAAGACTACCGTAATCCTTTTCAACATATTTACACCATCCCCTTCAAGAAAACGTTTGCATAATTCATTAAAATTATTATAATATTCGTTCTACAGTTAGTAAAGTAACAATCTTTTAATCTCTCACATTATTTTTCAAAATATGAATTTAACTATTCCACAAGTACCCCCACATAGTTTAAAATTCACATCGTATTTAAAATTGTATACAATTTATCTATAAAAGTATGATGGAGGGATTTCTATGACAGACTTTCAAAAACAATTTTTCGCACGTTTACATATAGAAGAAAAAGAAACCATATCATTTGAAGATTTATCTCAACTTATGTATGGAATGGCGCAAACTGTTCCATTTGAAAATTTAAATGTTCTCGAAAATAACTTTAAAGAAATATCAAAAGAGAATTTAAAAGAAAAAATTTTAGTAAACAACCGTGGCGGTCTTTGTTATGAACTAAATCCTACTATGTATTACTTTCTTAAAGACTTTGGATTGGATGTTTATTTAGTTTCAGGAACAGTTTACAATGCTGCAAACTCTATATGGGCTGTCGATTCCGGACATATCGCAACTGTTTTAAAACATCATCATGAACTTTATTTAATTGAAGTGGGGTTCGGATCATACTTACCTCTTGCACCTGTTCCTTTCTCAGGTGAAGTCGTTCACTCAGTAACAGGAGATTATCGTATTCGCAAAGAAACAACTGCAAAAGGAAATTACATTTTAGAAATGCGTAAAAACAATGAGTTTCTGGATCAATCTTCTGCTGATGATTGGACATTAGGCTATGCATTTTATATAGAAGAAGTGGATGAAACGAAAGCGAATGCAGCACAAAAAATCATCGTTGAACATGAGGGCTCACCATTTAACAAAGTACCTCTTATTGTAAAACTTACACATGACGGACACGTTTCTTTAGCAAAAGATCGTCTTACAATAACAAAGGACGGTACAAAATCTAAAGAAGAAGTTACAGACGAGCAATATACAAACCTTTTACATTCGAAGTTCGGAATTACACTATAACTGTTTAAGCCTTGCTATTTACAGCAAGGCTTTTCAATTTTCAGCAGGGATTTTTTGCAATTTGTTGTATTTCATAGTTATATAGGAATATGACTACACGTTTAGAAAGGAAATGATTATGACAGAACTTAAAGATCGATTACAAGTACCCGATAATGAAAAATGGAAGTTAACAGATATTTACGATACGATTGATGATTGGGAAAATGATTATAAAAAAATAGAAATGTTAACAATTGAACTAAAAGAATTTAATGGAGATATTCACGATGGCAATCGTTTATTAGCTTATTTAACAAAGAGTGAAGAAATATCTAGCATATTATCTTTAATGTTCGCTTATGCGCGATTACAATCTGATCTTGATACACGCGATACTGACGCCCAATCCCTTGTCGATAAAGTATCACAATTACATGTAAAGGTAAGCGCAGCGAAATCATTCTTCTCCCCATTCTTACTTAGCGTAGAAGAAAACACTTTACACTCTTACATAGAAGAAACGGAAGGGTTACTATACTATAAAGAAGACTTATTTGAATTATACCGTTATAAAAAACACGTATTGAATAAGGATCAAGAAGAAATTTTATCCCAAATGGGTGAAGCACTTTCCTCTCCGCAACATACATTTGGGATGCTAAATAATGCAGATATATCATTTGGTGAAGTGACGAATGATGATGGAAAGAAAGTGAACTTAACACGTGGAATGTATTCAAAGTTAATAGAAGATGAGAATCGTGAGAAACGTAAAGAAGCTTATAAGGCATATTACAAACCGTATGTTCAGTTAAAGAACTCAATCGCTTCTACATTATCTTCTACTATTAAAAATAATGTTACTGTTTCAAAGCTAAGAAAATATCCATCAGCTTTAGAGAAATCATTATTTGGCGATATGGTTCCGAAAGAGGTATATGAAAACCTAATTGATACAACGAAAAAAAACATTCAAACATTACATACATACAATGAAATTCGTAAAGAAAAATTAAATGTAGACGAACTAAGACAATACGACTTAAGCGTCGATTTAGTACAAGGTGTAAAACAAGACATTCCATATGACGAAGCGTTTGATACTATGATTGCATCACTTGCTCCTTTAGGAGAAGAGTATATTGAAACATTAAAAGGTTTTAAAGATAAACGATATATAGATGTGAGAGAAACGCCTGGAAAACGTTCGGGTGCTTATAACTTTGGGGTATATGGCGTTCACCCATTCATTCTTTTAAATCATCACGATGATCTAAATAGCCTTTTCACACTTACTCATGAGTGTGGTCACGGTATGCATACGCATTATTCACACGGATACCAACCAAGAATTTCTGCACACTATTCCATTTTTGTTGCAGAAGTCGCCTCTACAGTAAATGAAGTGTTATTAATTCACTACTTATTAAAAGAAGCGAAAGAAACGAACGTACGTAATCATTTAATTAACTACTTTATCGATAGCTTTAAAGGTACTTTCTTTACACAAATCATGTTTGCAGAATTTGAAAAAATCACACATGAAATGGCCGAACAAGGTAAACCATTAAACGCCCAAGTCTTTAGCGAAATTTATGAAAAGCTATTTAGAGAATATAACGGTGATTCACTTGTATTTGATGAAGAAGTAAAATATGGATGGTCTAGAATCCCTCATTTCTATCGTCCATTTTACGTGTACAAATACGCAACTGGATTCGCCTCTGCCATTCAAATTGCCGATAAATTATTAAGCGGTGATCCAAATGCACAAAAAAACTATATCGAATTCCTTAAAGGTGGAAGTTCTGACTATCCATTAAACCTACTGAAAAAAGCTGGTGTTGATTTAACTACGCCAGAACCGATTGAAAGTGCATTAAATCGCTTTACTCAACTTGTTGAAGAGTTTTCAGCATTATAAAAAAAGCATGCAGAGTATATACTCTGCATGCTTTTTTCATTCGAATCACTTTATTCTACATGTTGCTGCGTCACACAATGAATCATACCACCATACGCATACAGTGCATTTACATGAATACCAACGATTCTTCTTCCTGGAAACTGCCCTTCAATGATTTGCAGTCCTAACTTATCATGTTCATCACCGTATACAGGAACCAATACAACTTCATTTCCAATATAGAAATTCAAATACGAACCTTTACAGTCTGCCTCTTTTACCACTTTTCTTGTTACTGGTACTGGGATGAGTTGAAATGGACTTCCATCTATATTTCTCGCTTGTCGCAATTCTTGATAATGCTTTTCTTGCGCATCCAAAAGGTACGCCTCTCCTTCCCCGAAAGGATCATATTCATAAAGAATCGTATTTTCATTTACAAAACGTGCTGCCCCATCAATATGATAATCCGTATCTTCATCATAATTATCTTCACCACGAATACCAGTTATCCATATAAAATTCGTTACCCCTAAATACTTCGTTAACTCCATTTCAATCTCTTCCTGACTTAGTGTAGGATTTCGATTTTCATTTATAATAGAAGTTTTTGCCGCCATTAAGGTCCCGTTTCCGTTTATCTCTATTCCTCCACCTTCTAGACAAACACTTGCTGCAACTTTTGGGATGCTATACATTTCACTTATTTCGTCCGGAATAACAGCATCATTTTCATACGGATATTTATCCCCCCAACCATTAAAAATCCAGTGCGTTAAGCAGAGATTTTCTTCCTTATCTTTTACAAATATCGGTCCATTATCTCTTATCCATATATCATCAGTTTCTTGAACTAAAAAATCAATTTTATCCATATTTACGTTCTCTTCAATTAGCTTCGATTGGACATGTGTTTTTTCTTCTTCATCATATACAACAATATGCACATTCTCTCCGTAATGAAGCTCCTTCGCCATCGTTACCCAAATATCATCTAACTTAGCTCTGTAACCTTCACCTCTATGCGTTTTATCATGAGGCCATTGGAGCCATGTCCCCTCATGTTTCTCCCATTCTGCAGGCATATAAAACAAACTATTTTCTATATTTCTCATACATGTTCACCCCTTCTCTAAATGTAAGTCCAGTCTATACTTTGACATCGTGTTAAGGTCAACAGCAATATATTCATTTGCTTGTAACTACTTCATACCGTTACTCTTTATTCTCCCTTGTGATACACTACTTCTCCTTGTAAAACTGTCATTAATACTTTCACACTCGGAATCTTATCGACACTCATTTTAGTAATATCCTCATTTAGTATTACGATATCAGCCGATTTTCCTACTTCAATTGAGCCAGTAATCTTATCAAGTCCTAGTGCCTTAGCTGGCTTAATTGTATAAGCATCAATAGCAGCCTGTACATTAGACAAGCCTTTCTCATCAATACTTAATGCGTTCGAAATCGTCACAAGTGGATTCAATTCATTTACATCCCAATCACTACTAAGTGATACATTTGCACCTGTTTTCCAAATTTGTCCTAACGGCATAATTCGTTTCATTTGCTGTTCTGTAAAATACGTACTTGCCCAGCTTTGTTTAGGATCTTCCGCAAAATCATGACCGACTTGAAAATCAGCGCTAACTCCTAAATGAGCAAAACGATTCATATCACTATCTTCTACCATTTCCACGTGCGTAAGCGTATACGGCTGTTTTGCCCCTTCTTTTTTCGCTGCTTCAATTGCATTTAAACTCTCTCTTACTCCACTATCTCCAATTGTGTGAATAAGTGCACCGTAACCAAGTTTATTAAGTTCAGTTAACCACCATTTCATTTTTTCTTCTGGAATATAGTTCAAACCATACGGGGTTCCTTTAAACCACTCAAATTTATATTTTTCAAGCGTTTTCGCTGTACTGTTAATACTAATTCCATCACTATACATCTTCACTTGATTAATAAGCATGCGTGACGACAAATCATCTCGCTTAATCTTTTGGAAATACTCGATTTGTTCTGCTTCATTTAAGTTCGGATACACCCACGGACGAAGTACTACTCGTGACGTTAACTTTTTCTCATCATTTACTTTATTCCAAACATCTAACCAGCCTCGTTTCCAATAGAGACGTCCATCCCCCACTGTAGTAATACCATTCTTCGCAACTTCATCTAAGCCGTCCAGCAAACCTTCATAATTTTTTTCGAACAAATTCGGTTGGGCATTCCATGCTTTTTCCATTACGATATCTCCAGCTGTATCATAAAGAATACCAAACGGTTCTCCTGTTTCTGGATCCCGAATAATTCTTCCACCTTGTGGATCTTTCGTATCTTTATTTATCCCAGCCAACTCCAATGCTTTCGAGTTAACCCATACAGAATGAGAGGTTCTTTCCATAATTAATACTGGATTATTAGGAAATAGCTCATCAAGAACTTGTAATGGCGTTTGTTGTTCTGACTTTTCATCCATATTTTTTAACAGCTCTTCCAAACTAAATCCTGTTCCACTTATCCATTCCCCATCTTTCACATCTTTTCTACAAGCATTTAAATACGAGCGTTGTTCTTGCAACGCAGCATCTGGTGAGACACTGCAATTCCCTGCTGCTGGTGATTTCGCTTCAAAAATATGATTATGATTATCCACAAAACCAGGAAGAAGTTGACGTCCTTGTAGATTTATCACTTTCGTATCTTTATTAATCAATTTTTCTACATCCTTATTTGAACCAACAAAAGTAATTTTCCCATCTTTAATCTCTATAGCTTCTGCCATTTCTTGCTTTTCATTAGAAGTGTAAATTGTACCATTTTTAAACACTACATTTTTGGGCAACTGACCAGGTAGAGCAGAGCTACCATTCTCACCTTCTCCTACTTCAGGCGTACACGCTGAAATCCATACCATACTTAGAATCAAACAAATAATCATGATTTTTCTTTTCATATTCTTTCTCCTTTTTATTATGATAAAATGAAACTTTAATTAGTGGTGGACTCCATCCCTCACTAATTATTTGCCCACATCCATCAGGCTTTTACGGACAGCCTGACTCCAAAAAAATAGCGGGATAAATTACTTTCGTATATAGAATAAGGATTGACATAATGTTAATGTCAATCCTTATTCTCATTCTATTTTCGTAACTAAAAAACAAATTTGTGTCACATACTCTTCTGTTAAACAATCACATTCTGGTCCCTTTATATAGACTTCATATGGATGACTCTCTAGTATATAGCCATTCCTTTCAACCCACTCTTCTAACGCCATATAAGCATAACCTATATAGTCATAGCTGCCATAATGCAAAGTGGTAACAATTTGATGCTGCTTTAGCCTTTTTATGTCGCACTCTTGTAATACACCTTTATTATCTTCATCCATAATCGGAATTCTTAATTCTATATGGCTGCGATTTGGAATATACTCTTCATCATAAAAAACTGTAGATGGAGAACCGACTATTTGAAAGCTATTTTTTTGTACTTGTTCATATAAGTCATAAAAATAATCATCCATATCGTCTATATCTATTTGTAACTTTTGAGCAATTACTGTTATTTCATTTCTCATTCCAATTAATACATCGTAACTTCTATGGCGAGCAATATTTAGACCTTTATTCATATTTACTATTTCATTCATTTCTGAAATAACCTGTAAATTTTGTTTCACTTCATGAGATAACTCCATAATTTGAGATTGCATATGTTCAACAAACGAATCTTGATCTGCTGACTGGAGAATGATTTTAATTTTTGGTAAAGGAAACTTGTACTCCCTCAGCTTTTTAATTTTTAACGCTACTTCCAGCTGCCCTTGTTCATAATATCTATATCCATTTACCGGATTCACATATGCTGGTTTTAATATCTCTTCTTTGTCATAATGCCTTAGCATCCGTGTACTCATTTTACAAATTCGTGAAAATTCAGTAATTGTATACATATAAATACCCCTTGAATACATTTTTTTATAAACTTATTCATCCCGATTGGTATGGGCTAATAATTAGAGGGGATGGCCTCCTCTAATTAAAGTTTCACCTTATTAAAACCAATCAAAAATTTTTCTAATTGAAGAACTTTCACCCTGATTGCTCAATCTTTTCATTTTTGAAGGCAATAAATGACTCGGACAATACCACGTTAAACAATTCATTGCACCTCCCATAGTCGATATTTCTCCTACATGAATTTGAATGACTTGTTTTTCCGTATGCTGTTGAATATATCGTAAAACTTCCCCGTCTTTTGCTAATCCAAACTTAGGAACATAAAGGGCGTCACATGTTTCTAACATATTTATATATAAACCTTTTGCCGATGCAATTTCTTGATCATATTGCCCTTTCTCTGTATATGACGAAGGAACAACGATAAATTCAGCTTCTGGCATTTGCTCTTGAATAATCTCTTGCACATGATATCTAAATTCATTATCACCTAGAAAATCACTAATAAACATTGTGTGTTCATCAATAAATTTAACCATTCCGTCCGCGTGCGCAAGTACATCTCCTTCTTCAGCAGGAATAATAATAACCCGGCTTACATCTAAATCCCACTCTAATTGCTCAATTATTTCCTCTTCCGTCCAATCATCGTTGTCATGAAATATGCGTTCTGTTAATATAACAGTATCTTTTTTATTCCAAATAAGATTGCCACCATCCAATATTAATGGTGATTTCACATACTCAAATTCATTTTTCTTCAACCATTTATTAAATTGTTGATCTAAATATCGCCCTTGATCCTCTGGTAAATAGTTTGGGTAATATTTAAATTTAACAAGATGATTCGTTATAACTGGCGCAACATCTCTTAGCCAAATATCATCATACTCAAAGAAGTTTGTATGAAAGTCTCGCTCTTCAACAGATAAAGATATAAGTTGATCGGTAAATGATTTTTTTTCATTTAAGTATTCATTAAAGTAAATAATGTCTTCAAACAATGGTTGATAATATTCATTCGATTCATCTGGTATTGCAGTAAAAATAATGCCACTATGTTTTTGTTCCATTTTATTTACCTCGCTTTTTAATAATGATTACATAACTGATTTCAATCAGCCAACTATTCCCCAATCCATTTCTCTTTTCATTACAATTTTTGAAACGTGCACATTTCATGAATGGATTATAGCACGGAGAAATATTATATATTTATATAAAAAATATATAGCTGTCGTTAAGCCGTAAAGTAACTCTTGACAAGATTTGAAAATAACGCATTTCAGACAACATTAAAAATATAATCATCATACCCAATGAATGATTAGCTGATTTTTTTATCAAGATTCATATCCATTACTTCGAACAAACCGTTTTGATTACATAGATCTAATACATGTGTTTCTACTCCTATACAAATCCCTTCTAATGGGAGATCGTTTGGGTCCTGACCAAATGGATCTTCAATTTCAACCCCTATTGCTTCAATCCCTATAAATGCAAAACTTATAAACGTAGTTGCAAGTACTGTAAACCACCTAAGACTATCAACAAGTCCGATCGGTAAAGTCCCGCAAAATATGAGCAGTAAAATTTTAATATGAGCAAAATATGCAAATGGGATAGGCGTTGTTTTAATACGATCACATCCACCCACAGCCGTAAGCAAATTATTCAAATCAGCTTCCATATTAATTATTACATTTGGATGAAGTCGACCCGTTTTTAAACCTTTTGATAGTATAGTTTTTAACATAAAAACTATACTAATTGGTAAATGAATAGATTCCGCCAATATTTCCTTTTCCTTCTCAGAACAAATATTAAGCAATGCTTTTATTTCAGTTAGATCTTTATCGTCTCTCAAATGCCCTTTCGCTATCTTAGGAAAAGCAATTAATAAATGTAAAAATTTTAGCTTTTCCTGATCCGTCTTTTTCTCTTCAGACTCCCAATGACATAAGAAACTAACTGCTAAATTTCTAGTAGAAGCACTAATCGTGCCAAATAACTTTCTACCCTCCCAGTACCTATCATAGGCAGTGTTCGTACGAAAAACTAACAGTAGACCTAAAGCTCCTCCAACAATTACCCAAGGAGTTTGATTAATTTTTATTGCTACATAATAGTAATTAATCACAGTGATTACTGTTGAAATGCACATATATAATAAAATTTGCGGGAAAATATCTCTTATAACTGTTCCCTTTAATGTAAATATTTGATGTAAACTATTTTGATTATTGTAATGTACCATATTTACAAAATCCCCTTCTTTTTTAATCTTTTATCCTTAAAAATTACGAAAGTATACAATTAAATAGTAAAATCATAAACCCTATCATTACGAAACTGGTGAAAATTATTTCTTTCAATACTCTTACTCCTTTTTTTCCAAAAGATATACCACTTTTTTAATTTAAACAACAAATGTTTACTATTCTAAATCACGACGCATTATTTTAGAATTCGCAACGAATAAAGCACTAATTAATACAAGAATCGCGCAGGCGTATAACAATATATCTATTGGACTATCATGATTTATAATAATGAGACGAACGATAGCTGTTATACCTATATATATAAAATATCGTAATGGAAAATGAAAATTCATTTGAAAATACTTTATAATCATTACGATGAATTCAAAATATAAAAAGAATACGACGATACTATCGATCAAATGATAACTAGATTCCTCACCATTTAATTTCAGTTCTTGTATAAATTGAATGACTTCTTTCACAAGAAACACACTTAGAACAACCCCTAAACAAATCAAAGCTACATTTAAAATGTACTGTAGAACGATAGGGAAAAACGAAAATACTATTTTTAAGTTCTTTAACACAAACATTTTCTCCTTTTCCATATAAAGTGAAACTTTAATCAGTAGGGAGTTTGTTCACCCCCTACTGATTATTAGCCCACACTAACCGGGCGTTTATGGACAGCCCGACTCCCACCTAACTTCTTTTTTCGAGTCGAGTTTTAAGGTGAGAGCCTTACTACCCGCAAATAGCGGGATAAAACGAAAAGCGACAATACACTATACTCCGATTATCATTATATTAAAACGTTTTATTTTTACGAATAATAAAGCATGACAAAATAGGTAAAGATAGTATTTCATCTATTTTGTCTATACAGCAGTATAACGAAACTCCAAACGATTATTTCAATTGAATTGGTTGTTGTTGTGTCACACAATGAATCATACCGCCATTTTTATAAAGCTCTCTCACATCAATACCTACTACTTTACGATCCGGGTATAACTTCTGAATCGCGTCGTTTGCGATTTTATCATTTGGATCATTATAATTAGGCACCAATACCACTTTATTCCCAATATAATAATTGATATATGATCCCTTATAATCAAGAGTTTTCCCATTTTCTAAAGCAACCTTGTCTTTACTAAGTGGTAAGTATTCATACTTATACTTCTTTCCTGAAGCATTTTTTGCATCCAACAATGTATCCATATCTTTGTTAGACAAACCCCATTCGGCTAGGTCGTCTTCTTTCATCGTTATAATAGTAGATTTATTATGGAATTTAGCAAATCCATCAATATGAAAGTCCGTAATATCTAAATTAGGTACTCCATCTAACCAAATAAAGTTTGACACCCCAAGGTCACTTATATATTTTTCAATTTCCTTTTCCGATAAATCAGGATTTCTATTTTTATTCGTTACAGCACTTCGAGTTAATAAAGCAGTCCCATTGCTATCTAATTCAATTGCGCCACCTTCAAGGACAAATTTCCCCCAATCAATTCTTTCAATCCCTAATTGCTTACTAACGTTCTCACGAATACGAGCATCATTTTTGTAAGGTGTTTTATTCCCCCAACCATTAAATGCTGGATCTAATATTTTTAGATTTTTATCATTATCATAAACAAAAATTGGTCCACTATCTCTTGCCCATACATCATCCGTAGGTGCTATAAAGAAATCAATCTTCTCCATATTTAGCCCTTCATCTGTTAAAAGCTTATTGATTCTCTCTTTTTCTTCCTGGTCATATGCAACAATGTGGACTTTTTCACCCGTAGTTAAAGCACTTGCCATCTTAACCCAAATAGGTTCAACTTCTTGTTGATACTCTTGACCATATGTGTATTCATGTGGCCATTGTAGCCATGTACCTTCATGTTTATCTGTTTCATCCGGCATCGTGTATTTTCCAATTTTTTTCTGTACCTCTACCTTCTCATTCTCTTTCCCTTTTGCATTTTCATTTTCACCTTCATAAGAACATCCACTTATAACCGTTGTAGCTAATGTAGCTATCAAACAAAACTTCACTACTTTTTTCATTTTCTGCCCCTCCTGTTCTTGTCTTCAATAATGTAAAGCTTCACATAGTGTGAAGCTCAAGCTTTTTCATCGATGTAAAAATTACCAATTATCCTCCCACGTGATAATCGTAAAATTCCAATAAAAATAGAGGGCATTCACAAAGTAACCCCCTCTATTTAACATTACTATTTTTTAACATCCTTCATAAATTTATTCTAATCTTATTCCCTTCTCATACTTGCTTGTTCACTAAATAAAACATTATTAAATAAAAAAAATCGGTATTGATCATTTCATATCAATACCGATTTTTAAACATTTATTTTTCTTCTATTAAATCATTCGCCATTTTTCTAAACTCTTGATTAAACGTATCATTCATACCATTCTGTACGTTAGAGAATAATATAACAAACGTTCGTTTATCCCAGTTAAAATTATTAAATGTGTTCCAACCAGCTAATACCCCATGATTATGATAATAATCTGGGTAAATATAGAAACTAAATCCATATTTTCTTGCAGGTGATACAGTAAACATATCAGATAAGCCTTGCTTAGAAAGTAATTTCCCATCCATAATAGCCTCATCTAATTTTTTCATATCTTCAACAGTCGTATACATTTCACCACAACCATATAGCCAGTTCATTTTTAAGCGAGGCGCATCTATTAATTCATTATCTTTTTTCGTATAACCTTCCGCTAGGAAAATATCTTCTGGAAGAGTTGCCCCCATTCCAGATTCATGCATTCCAACAGGATTAAAAATATTTTCTTTCACATATTCAGCAAGCGGTTTATTCGTAAGCTTTTCGACAATATACGCTAAAACCATATAATTATAATCTGTATATTTCCATCCTGTCCCTGCAGGAAATTGTAACGTTTGCGCACCAATCCACGTTACTAACTTTAAACGTGACGCTGCATCAACACTCCCTTGCCCCTGTTCTGGTAACCCGGACGTATGTGTTAACAAATTTCGTAACGTAATGTTTTTATCTGCCGGAAACGATGGAATATACTTATTGACATTGTCTTCAATATTTAATTTCCCTTTTTCTCTTAGTTGCATAATAGATATCGCAACGACTGTTTTCGTAATTGAACCGATACGATACTTCGTTCTTGGCGTTGTTAACATTTTATCTTTCACATTCGCATAGCCGTAACCTTTTCGTAAAATCACATGACCTTTGCTAGCTACTAGAACACTCCCATTAAACCCTTTATCTTTTAAATATTGATCTAGTTTTCCCGCTGCACTTTCATAGCGTTTTTTCTCGTTTATACTAACTTCTTGCTGCTCGTCCTTTTGCTTATCAATTATATTCGAAAATGCCTTTATATCATATTTTTTATCTTTCTTTGCATGTATTAGTGCAACGACACTCCCACAAAAAACAGCAAAAATAAAGAAAACGATTAACCATTTCTTTAACATAATAGGAACCCTCTTTTTCTAGTTTCACTTAACGTGCATCCATTCTATTCTATATCTTTTAATTTTCAGATATTTTATAATATTACTTGCTATTCTCTTTATTTAAATTAGATTCCTTTTTATCATATTCAACTTTCAACTACTCTCTATTGTATTTCTTTCTTAAAAAATATCCAGCATACAATCGGATGCACCTGACTATAATTTCAATTTCTTATGTAACATTTGTTACACATCATACAGAATGGAGATGTAATATGAAAAATACCGATAGACGCAATCGTTTAGATGATAGAATGTTTCATTATCGGATAACAAAGAACGATATAGTTTTAATTGAATATTACGGAAAACAAATTATGATTTTAAAAGGAAATGTCGCTGAAAAATTTTTAAACAAAATAAATCATGCAAATAACGATAAAGAAAAACAACTGATTATGGCTAAAATTACAGGTAATTTCAAAAGAGGAAATGAACGTAATTGAAAACGAATCTCATTTTCTTTTTTTGATTATACAGCATATTCAATAAGAAATGTCGCTCATATGGCATTTCTTTATATTTTCTTCACCAAAAATTCACATTGCTAACTTTCCTTTATTTTTTATTCTCCCTATATAAGCTGAGTACTGAAATACTTAGTAATACAACTATACACAACCACGCATACGTATACCCTTTCTGATCTACAATATACCCAAATAAGACAGGTGCAACAATAATAGCAATTTGATTTAATGTAAGAGCAAGACTCACTGTCATCCCTACAGATTCTTCACTTGCCGTTTCTGCAACTTCAATAATAAAAAGACTGAACCAGCCAATCGAAAAGAACCCTAACAATGCACTTACAACATACAAGAACTCACTCCTTATTGTATGTATATTCATTACTAACATAAGAATAAAACAGATAGAAGTGCAGACCGATATAAATAAAGGGATGCGCCGGTTTCCCTTATAACACAAATCACTAACAGCTGCCAATGTAATACGGCCAATCATTCCAGAAAAGAACATAACTGAAAATACTTTTCCGGCTAAAATAGGTGTAATTGATTGTTCCATTACTAAAAAATTTATAAAATGTCCAACTAACACCATTTGTAATGAAATCATGCAAATACCAGTTATATAAATTGGATACAACGCTTTTTTATGCATCACTGATTTTAACTGCACCCAAAAAGAGGTTTTTATACGTTCTTCTTTCCCTTCCTTCCGAACACATGAATCTCGATAAAATATAGAAAAT
Organism: Bacillus cereus group sp. N12; assembly: GCF_016483575.1. Classification (NCBI taxonomy): domain Bacteria; kingdom Bacillati; phylum Bacillota; class Bacilli; order Caryophanales; family Bacillaceae; genus Bacillus; species Bacillus cereus group sp. N12. The sequence goes on along the minus strand of NZ_JAEHBO010000025.1, from coordinate 20,382 downwards.
AAAAGACCACCTATTATACAAATGCTTCCTATTACATGTATCGCATAAGACAAATTATATTTTATTACAAGTAACGGAATTAATACTCCCGCTAGTACACCACCAATAGGTATACCGGCTTGCCTGATCCCCATTGCTAACCCACGATTTTCTTTTGAGAACCATTTTAGTATCACTTTACTTCCTCCCGGCTGGGAAACACTATAAAACATTCCTACTAACAAAAGGACAAAGAGTAACCCTTTAAATCCATTTACTATATTAGTCAGTAAGAGCGAACCTCCGAGTAAAAATGAACTGATAGTAATTAACCATTTTTCATTATATTGATCAAGTAGCTTCCCAACAAAAAGCATGCAAAATGGCGGTCCAATATTTACAACGCTTACTAATAACCCACTCTCCATATTCGTAAGTGCGTATTCTTCCTTCCAAAATAAAGCGAAAGCTCCGACACCATACGTTATAAGTGTCGCTGTCGTTTGAGCAATCGTCGCAAAAATTAACATCATCCACTTATAAGTACTGTTCACATTCTCTTTCATTAGCATTAAGATCCCTCCATCCCCTTCCATTGTATGAAATTTTTGATATCATATAAAATAAATATTAATCATATAATCCATCAAAAAAATTGATACCTTTTTCGGAGGGATGATACGTGGACATAAAAGATTTAACTGTTTTTTACGAAGTTGCAAAAGAAAGAAATATATCTCATGCTGCAAAAAATTTAAACTATGTACAATCTGGCGTAACGATGCGTATGAAACAACTAGAAAACGAATTAGGTGTGCCTTTATTTTATCGAAATGGAAAAGGTGTTACTTTAACTTCTAACGGCGAGATTTTATTAACATACGCAAAACAAATCATCCACTTAATGGAGCAATCTGTTAAAGCGGTCCAAAGTAATGGAACCGAACCAAAAGGCACTTTAAAAATCGGATGTACAGAATCCACAACAGCTGTTCGGATTCCTTCCATATTAGCGAACTACTATGAGAATTACCCACAAGTCGAATTAGTTTTAGAAACAAATACGACGGAACAGCTAACCCATCTCGTATTAGACCGAAAACTAGACGGAGCATTTATCGCTGGAACTACTCAGCACGCTGAACTTCGTGCAAATGTATTTCGTGAAGAAGAATTAGTTCTCATTAGCAAAAATCCTTTATCCTCTTTCCAAGACATAGGAGACATGAATTTACTTACCTTTAGTCACGGTTGCTATTATAGAAGGTTATTAGAAGACTGGCTTCAAGAAGAAGGAATTTCACCTAAACGAGTTTTAGAGTTTGGAACGATTGAAGCGATACTCGCATGTGTAAAATCAGGTATGGGCATAGCAATTATGATGAAATCTATCTTAAATGGTCATAAACATGACGTATCATTCAACCCTTTACCAAATAGCTTCAAAAAAGTTCCTACTACTTTTATTACGAGAAAAGATATTTTTCACTCAGCTGCATTACAAAAATTTATGGAGATGACTCACAATGCGTGAAAAGAAAATACGTGGTATGAAACGAAAAACAAATACTATGATTAAACGAATTGAAGAATATACGAATACATTCCCTTCTACTTTCTATCATAATCAATATTGGTATATACCTTTACCTGTTTCACAAGCTTTTATTAACTCTCAAAAAACCCCTAGGAAAGTAAAGAGATTGTGTATTCAAACTTTATTAAATCAAGCAAATCAATTATTGAAAATGAAACCGAACGACACAAATACATATCGAGTTGTAGTTATGATTTCCATTGCAGATTTATGGCGCTCTCAAATTATCATATTTAAAAACGATGACTACTTTCATACTTTTCCCCGTAGAAATAGTGAATTTCAAAAATGGATTCCGCTTTCAAATGAATCTGTTTTTTGGGAAAAATGGGGAATTACAATTTGTCATACCGTCAAAACATTGCACTTTCAAGAAATCATTCATGACGAAGATGAATGCTCTAAAAAAGAGATTTGGTTTATTGGAGAATTAGCGTGAAGAAGGCACTGAACTCTATTATTTGAATCTACCCTGAAACAGTAACCACTCATTTTACATCATAGAAAAAGGTATACCTAAAATATTGGTATACCTTTTTCCCTATTTATTTTCCTTTTAAAACACTATGTAACCGATCCGGATAATTTGTAAACATTCCTGTAGCACCCCATTTAATTAACAATCTCATATCTGGTTTCTCATTAATTGTATACGGATGAATAAGCAGGTGATTTTCCCTAGCCTTTTTCATATATGACTCATCAATAATTAACTCTCCATTATCATTACGTAAGTTTGGCCCAATACCGACTGCATACGTTTTAATTTCTTGAAAATCATCATTCGTTACACTTTTCGGCTCATGTGTAATGCCAGACCATTCAACAATCTCGTTGTTATCATTTGGATAATACCAAAGTAGTTGGACTAACGGAATATTTTCATTCATACTATGAATCTTTTTTAAGCTATCTTTACTAAATGATTGAATCATAACACGGCTAGAAGACATGTTCTGACCTATTAAATTATATTTTTTTAATAACGCTAATAATTTCTCTTCCATTCCTGGATACACATCTGGCGATTTTGTTTCAATATAATACTTCATACTTCTTCCGTACTTCTGAAAGATTTCTTCAAGAGTCGGAACTTTTTGACCAATATACTCTTGCTTAGCCTTTTCTGGATAAGCTTTATTGAACCATGACCCTGCATCTAAACTCTTTATTTCACTTAACGTTTTATCTCGTACTTCACCTGTACCATTTGTAGTTCGATCAACTGCTGTATCATGCATTGCAATTAATTGGCCATCCTTAGTTAATTGAATATCTAACTCCAAATAATCCGCTTTCATTTTTTTCACTAAATCATAAGAAGCAAAAGTGTGCTCAGGTGCATGTCCACTTGCTCCGCGATGTGCAATATTTAAAAACTTATTCGTATTCCATTCATGCTTCCCTTCTGATTTCGCATGAACAGCTCCCCCAGCAAAGATACTTCCCGTCATAAAGAAAATAACTAAAACGCTAATAATTTTTCTCATCCTTTTAACCCTTCCTACGTTGCAAATTTCAACAAGCTAATGAGATTTACACGAAATAGAAGACATACTTTCATTATTTTTATAAGCCTATATTAAAATTTCAATCTTACAAATATATTTTCTCTATGTTATTAATAAAGAAAACTATTACTATACTATTTCATTCCTATAGCCTCCTTTTCACATGTAACTCCCTATTGTGTACGGTTCATTCAATAAAAAAAGCCATAATTTATTTAGAGGACACTCCTGTATCCCTAAATAAACTTATGGCTTTTCTCAAATATCTCCGGCCTCTATTAACTTGTAGAAATTAATCATACCAAACCTATTAAATTTTGTGAATATGATTTTTTAATAAAGTAAAACTTCAATCAACCAAGTTTTATGCATCCTCCATTGAGTATTAGTTCACACTGATCAGACTTTTATGGACAATGATTAGCTATAATGTCTTTTTGTTTTTATCAACTATTTTATTTACATAATATTATTATCTTTTATAACAACTTTCATTTTTTACAATTCTTAGTTAAAAAGTGGATAATTTATATACAACCACACTTCCTTATTTATTTGAAAATTTCATAATAAATTGTTCATAACCTCTTCAAGTACTGTGTTTATTGGAGATATAACCTCTTTCCCTGAACGCCACCCTATAAAGCCATCAGGTCTAATCAATACAGCACCTCCATTCTCTATCCCATATAATTTGCTAAAAACATCTTCTTGAGCAATAAAGTCTCCACTTAGACCAACTCGATACACTTTTATATTTATTCCTAATTTAGATGAAGCATCATGTGCAGCTTCATCCCAAGAACAATTTTCTATTCCTGTAAGTAATACAAAATTGTTACCGAATAAGTCTAGTATAGAAGCTTCTTTCCCTTCATACACCCCAAAAAAATGTGGTGCTCGCGTGCCAGGTCTTCCGTTCAGCTCTACTACATCCATTCTATGCGGAGTGTTGGAGTCATCTATAATCGCCTCTGAACAATACTGATACCCAACAGTTACAGCTAAACCATCCATATTATTCAAACTGCCTTCCTCTCTATTCGCAGCACGAAATAATAAACTACTCGCATAATCCGTCGTTAATTTTGCAACAGGGTATCTCTCATCATGGTATGTTTCTAACAATTTCGGTTTTGCTTTCCCTTTTATAACAGCAGCTAACTTCCAGGCTAAATTATGCGCATCTTGTATTCCCGTATTTGAACCAAATCCTCCTGTTGGCGGCATAATATGTGCAGAATCACCAACTAAAAAAATGCGATTTTCTTGAAATTTTATCGCTGTACTTTCACTCGCTTCCCACGGTAGAACACTTAATATTTCTGGTTCAACATTTGTACTTCCAATTGCTGTTTGAATAATTTGTTTACAACGTTCTATATTGAAATCCTCTGGCCCCTCTCCTTTTAATGGATCGTAGGCTACATGATAAATCCATTTTTTTACGTTATCAACCGGGATGAGTGCACCAAGAACCTCCGTATGAAGTACCATAGAAAAACCGAATGCGTCTCCTTGTATAAACTCACTTAAATCAGCTTCAAAATAAATATTCATATAATAGCCACCAATGGTTCCACGACCCTCAGTTTTAATCCCTAACTGCTCACGTATTTTACTTTTCGCCCCATCTGCTGCAATTACATAATCACAATGTATGACACTCTCTTTTTCTGTTTCACGATCTCGAATCGTTGCTTTTACCCCGTTCTCATTTTGTTCAAATAAAATTAATTCATGATAAAAAGATAGTTCTCCGCCTAATGTCTTCGCTTCTTGTAACATCATTTCTTCTAAAATAATTTGATAACAAGCAGTTTGTTTTGATGCGCTAATCTCTTCTATTTTTTGAAGTAACTTTTCATCGTTTCCATACTGAGTGGCTCTCATTTTTTCCAATTCTTCCTTATTCGCCTCAGCTATTGTACGAACCGCTATTCTTCCTCGGCAATTTTCTAGTGCTTTCCCCGCCAATTTAATTCTATTTTCTAAACCTAATTCTCGAAATAACTCCATTGTACGTAAAGTAAGCCCGCCTGCTTTCGGATGAATTGCAGTAGACGGATGTCTTTCAATAAGTAAGTACCTAATATTATGTTTTGCAAGAAATAACGCAGACGCTAATCCTGATAATCCCCCTCCAACAATTAAAACTGGTACATAATTTGCTTTCATATATTTATCCTCCACATCATTGTTCTGAGCTCAGTATCATAAATATAATTAAAAAAACCATTAAAATATAGACTTATATTTCATTTTGAATTATCATATAGATAGATTACGCCCCAAAATCCCTTTTACCTTTTCATACATCTATAATCCACCTGAATTGTGTGTGTATGAAAGAGTAAAACAAAAGAACTTACTTTACGTTGAGCCATGTTTTATTATAGAAATCAGAAATAATACAAAAATTATAAGCGATTATAACCTTATGGATTATATAAGGTTGCGATCGCTTACTTTATTGTTAAATCATTTTTCATTTTTAAAACTTCATCTATTGAGTTATGTAATCCTTCCAATCCCTTTTCTATCCCTCTATAATTTTCAACAATAAAAAATTCATTCGTCTCGATTTTCTTTCCCAATATTGCAGCTCATACAACAATCATGTAGCATTATCGTATCGATGCAATGGTTCATCATCTTAAACCTTTCGACTAATTTATTGGAGGCAAAGTGATTGAAATGAATAAACAAGAACAATTAAATGTTATAAAAAAAGATTTTATTGATTCTCAAAAAGTATTATTGGCAATTGGCGATGAAACAAGGCAAGCTATTTTGTTAGTTCTCATGGAAACGGAATGTCAAACCGGATTACGTGTAGGAGAAATTACGAAGCAAACACACCTTTCCCGCCCAGCAGTATCACATCACCTTAAGATTTTACGAGAAGCTGGTATTATTTTAATGCGAAAAGAAGGCACAAAAAACTTTTATTATATTGATATACGTACAAAATTAGGTTTATTAAAAAATCTTGTGTTAGATATTGAAAAGCTGTTGCACAACTTTTATTGAAATAAAGATACGGTATTTGGAGGTATAAGAAATGAAAGCAATGATAATTGATAGATATGGAAAAGTCCCAATGCGTATGACAGAGGTACCTACTCCTGAAATAAATGAGTATGAAGTGCTCGCAGAAATTCATGCAGCTAGCATTAATCCAATTGATTTTAAAATACGCGACGGAAAAGTAAAAATGTTACTGAAATATGAAATGCCCCTAATACTTGGTAATGACTTTTCCGGTGTCATCGTAAAGATTGGGGCAAAAGTGACTAACTTTAAAGTCGGTGATGAAATATATGCACGCCCAAGAAAAAATAAGATTGGTACTTTCGCGGAGTATATAGCCATTCATGAAGATGATATAGCTTTAAAACCTAATAATTTAAGTTTTGAGGAAGCTGCTTCGATTCCACTCGTTGGCTTAACATCATATCAAGCATTACATGACATCATGCAATTACAAAAAGGACAAAAGATTTTAATTCACGCTGGATCCGGTGGTGTTGGTACTTTTGCTATTCAGTTAGCAAAAATAATGGGTGCCACTGTTACAACGACTGCTAGTGAAGCTGGTGCGAATTTAGTAACATCTCTTGGCGCAGATGAAATTATTAATTATAAAACAGAGAAATTTGAAGATATACTAAAAAATTATGATGCGGTATTTGATACAATAGGCGGTGCAACACTTGAAAAATCATTCAATATTATAAAAAGCGGAGGAAACATTGTTTCCGTTTCAGGCATGCCGAATGCTCGCTTCGGTAAAGAATTTGGTTCAGGATTCTTTAAAACTCTCTTATTTTCATTAGCCAGCAAAAAACTTACCGCACTTGAAAAAAAGCATAATGCTCAATATTCATTTTTATTTATGAAGCCAAGCGGGGATCAATTACGTACTATTGCAAACTATATTGAAGCTGGACAAATCAAACCTGTAATCGATCGAGCTTTCCCTTTTGAAGATGCTCAAAAAGCAATGGAATATTCAGAGTCTGGAAGAGCAAAAGGAAAAATAATTGTAAAAATGAAATAATAATAAAACCTCCATTTTCTTAAAATGGAGGTTTTAAATTTGCTGTTAAATAGACATTGTGCAATGAAGTCCTTACAATAGATTGCAAGGGGAAATATTATATTATACTTTTAGTTAACTTTACAAAGAATACATACGTACAAATACATATCCTAATTACAAAAGAGGAGGAGATAAAATGACTAAAAATAATGAAGCTGGTTGGAATTTAGATAATAGTTATACGACTTTACCACAATCATTTTATACAGAAATCCCCCCTACTCCCGTAAGTTCACCGGAGCTAGTTAAACTAAATCATTCACTAGCAATATCTCTCGGCTTTAATCCTGAAGAATTGAAAAAAGAAGTTGAAATTGCTATTTTCGCTGGTAATGCACTCCCTGAAGGAGCTCATCCATTAGCTCAAGCGTATGCCGGTCATCAATTCGGACATTTTAATATGTTAGGCGACGGCCGTGCCCTTTTAATTGGCGAACAAATTACTCCTTCCGGTAAACGTTTTGACATTCAACTGAAAGGTTCTGGCCCTACTCCGTATTCACGCCGCGGTGATGGTCGTGCTGCACTCGGTCCGATGCTACGTGAGTATATTATTAGCGAAGCAATGTATGCACTTGATATTCCGACTACTCGAAGTTTAGCAGTTGTCTCAACTGGCGAACCAACATATCGTGAAACAAAGTTACCCGGAGCAATTTTAACTAGGGTTGCTAGTAGCCATATACGTGTTGGCACATTTCAATATGCTGCCGCTCGTGGTTCTACCGAGGATCTTCAATCACTAGCTGACTATACGATCAAAAGGCATTATCCAGAAATTGAATCTCATAAAAATCCATATACTGCATTACTACAAGAAGTCATTAAAAGACAAGCAAGTCTTATCGCTAAATGGCAACTTGTTGGATTTATCCATGGTGTAATGAACACTGACAATATAACGATTAGTGGGGAAACGATTGATTACGGTCCTTGTGCATTTATGGACAATTACGACCAAGGAACCGTATTTAGCTCTATTGACACACAAGGCCGTTATGCATATGGAAACCAACCATATATGGCTGCTTGGGATCTCGCTCGTTTAGCTGAATCTTTAATACCTATCCTACATGAAGATGAAGAAACAGCATTAAAGATTGCACAAGACGAAATTTCAAAATTTAGCGTACAGTATGAAAACAATTGGTTCCTTGGAATGAAAAAGAAATTAGGACTATTTAGCAACGAGGAACAAGATCAATCACTTATTGAGCAACTTTTAAAAATGATGGAGAAATATAAAGCGGATTATACAAATACCTTCCGTTCTTTAACTCTCGATACGTTAGAAAATACCCCTCTATTCGAAAGTCCAGAATTTAAAGAATGGTACGGACTATGGCAATCTCGATTAGAAAAACAAGAAGAATCAAAAGAGAACGCCTATGAGATGATGAAAAATAATAACCCGTCGATCATCCCAAGGAACCACCGTGTAGAAGAAGCATTAGAAGCAGCTGTTACAGATGGAGATTATAGCGTAATGGAGAAACTTCTTGAAGCTTTATCAAATCCTTATGCTTATTCTGCAGAGCAAGAAGAATACTGTGTTCCACCCGTGCCTACGAATCGTCCTTATCGTACTTTTTGTGGGACTTGATTGCAATTAAAAGAACATTTCTAATTATATTTACTGTTAACAACAAACTTAAAAGGTGTTTTCAATATTGAAAACACCTTTTAAGTTAACTTATTTAATGTCCACTTTTAAAATCAACTAAAAATGCCGACTTCAAATCAAAAATACTTCACTCTATATTTATACACGTTCTACTACTAAAAAATCTGGTTTTGCAGGTGCAGGCGTATCTCCATGAGCAGCATATTGTTTTGTATCAAGGTTTAATATCGAAAAATTTTCATGTGCCTCTTGTTTAGATTCAGCTAAAATACCGCCAATACTTAAAGATACAACACCAGCAACCGCTAATCCCATAATAGTTAATCCGATTTTTTTCATTATTTCAACGCTCCTTTGTCAAATATTCTTTTTCTCATTTCATAAGCCTTATAAAAATACTTTTCAGCCTGTTCTATATTGCCTTCTTTATGAAACTCTATTGCCAGCTTTTCAGCATATTCGCAGATATATTCGGTTAAATTTTCTCTTTCAAAGTAAGCAAAACTTTCAAGTATAATTTTTTCTACGTTTTCTGCTTTTAAACATTGACAAAATTCCTTTAGAATTAAAAAATGATACCTATATTCATCATTTTTTAATTCTTTACAAACTTCCAATCCAATTTCAATTAACTCTTTTGCCTTTTCTATTTCTCCTATTTTATAATATTCTCCTGCCTCTATAAAAATAGCTTTATAATGATTCGGCATTTTTTTAGAAACTTCTGATAAGTGCCTAATAGCTAAGACTGAAAGGTTTTGGCTCGCATACAATAATCCCAAATTATGCCTTATTCTTAAAACTAGTGTTTCAGCATCTTTTTTTTGCAAAGTATTTAATGCTGAAACAATATACTCCTCTGCTCTTTCATGCTGTTTTAATTTTGAAAAAGATAATCCCAAAACATTTTCACATAGTGCTACATTCATTTCATGCCCTGCATGTTTTGCAAAGATATCCCTTGCTTTCGAAGCATATTCAATAGCTGAATATGCTTGATACATTTGATATTTTAATGTAGAAACTCTGTAGTTCAACTCTGCTTGTTCAACTTCATCTGGAATATGCTTTAGTAATCCTTCCGCTTTATCAAAATAGTTACTCGCTTCACTATAATTTGAGAGAATTGTAGAATGTATGGATTTGAATAAATAATAATAATATTCTAAAAATTCATCGTTCGGTTTAGGCAACGAATCCACTTTATCAAAAGAATTTTTTGAAATACCTATACCATCAATTAGCACTTTATATCGAAAATCTAAAAGATAATAGTGAAATAAAACATTTATATCTTCTTCGATAATATGTAGCTTTTTATCAATCTCTTCCTTTATTTTTTTCGCTTCACTTACTCGTTGGGCTCTGATATTTTGGTACCAATCATTCAGCATCTTGGTAATTAATTTATTACCCGTGATTTGTATATTCATTGAAACCCCTCCCTCTTCTCTTTAATTATTCTAAAAGTAACACAATTCAATTATTTATATCCATATTTATATATATTTCTCAACAATTGTTTGAAATTCAACTCCTCAATTTATTATTTGTCCACATTACACCCATCTCTTATAACCTCTGAATATGAGTATCCTTAAAATCCGTCTCATATTTCAATCCATATCCAAACATTCGATCCATTCCAATATGTGCTGTCCATATTAAGCCAATCATTAGAACGGTATCTATCTTAAAATAGACACCTATTAGAACAATTAATATGGATATGATATATGTGTGACATACATTATATATTTTAGCACCAACGTGATTATTGATCCCATATGCTAACATTGATAAATCCGGCGCTAAAAGGAATACAAAAAATATAATCCAACCAAATTCATATATCGAATACATATAAATCGTGGCTAAAAATACAATCAGTCCTTCAAAATGTACAATACGTTTTTGCATTTTTTATCATTCCTCTATTTCAAATGAAATGCGCGTCTCTTATTTTTCTATATTTATTGATAAATTTTTATCAATAAAGTTCCCCTTTGCATTTTTTGACCAAACAATTGCTAAAATTGGTCCTGCAATGTTATGCCATACTGCCGCTAATACACTTGGGAGTGCAACAGCACATTTTGCATTCCTACTCCTATTGAAATGGCTCTTCTAGTCCCTTCATCTAATCCAAGTACGGACGCAGTTATATACCCGAGCAAAAAACCAAATGCATTATGGAGCATCACTGCAACAAAGATAAGCAGACCTGAAGAAGTAATGCTACTTACATTTGCTGAAACAATTGCAGAAACAATAATGATAATTGCTATAACCGATATTAAAGGTATTACAGTCATTCCTTTATTAACGGTATAAGGAAAAAACTTCTTCACTAATAATCCCAAAATGATAGGCACGATAATGCCTTGTACGATAGAAAGAAACATAGACATAGCATTTACTGGCAGTCATTGCAATAGACAACGCTAAATTTCCTTTTGCTAAATAAGCCATAACATTTGATGCGGTGCCACCCGGTACTGAACCGAACAACACTAATCCAGCTGCTAATTCCGCTGGTAGATTCATAACGTAGGCGAGTACGTATGCGACAAGTGGCATAATAATAAACTGAGCACATACACCGATAATAACTGGCAATGGTTTTGTAGCGATGATTTTGAAATCAACAGTCTTTAATGTTAACCCCATCCCAAACATGACAACCCCAAGTAAAATTGTTATGTAACTAGTTAACCCGAGAAATGGCGTGGGAATGAAATATGCAATAGCTGCAATACAAATAACCTAAAATGCAAAATACTTTCCAGCTATATTACTTATCGCTTCTAGTACTTTCACCCAATCATCCCTTATCCTTTAACTGAAACACCTTATTCGGATTCAAAATATTTTGCGGATCAAGAGCTTTCTTTATTTTCTCCATTACGAATAATGCCGCCCCATGTTCTTCTTCTTGATACTTTCGTTTTCCGACTCCAACGCCATGTTCTCCCGTGCACGTTCCACCTCGTTTAAGAGCATATAGAACGATACTTTCGTTTATTTCGTCTGCCTTCTTCACTTCTTCTTTATCCTTTGTATCAATCATTAAGAGTACATGGAAATTCCCATCTCCAACATGACCGAGAATACCACCAATAAGACCTACTTTATGTAATACCTCTTTCGCATGGTGAATCGCACCAGCTAATTCTGAAATCGGCACACATACATCTGTACTCATTAGTTTTTTGCCAGGATAACTATGCACGTAAGAATACGCTAAGTTATGTCTTGCATCCCATAATTTATTTCTCGCCGCAGTTTCCGTCTCAAACGCGATTTCTTTACATTTATGATCAAGAACGATTTCTTTCGTAAATTCAATATCTTGCTTTAGCCCCGCTTCATTGCCATGAAACTCTAAAAACAGTGTAGGTTCTTCTCTATAACTTGTTTCATTATAATGATTTACTTGTTTCATAGATAATTCATCAACAAGTTCAATTCTGGCAATCGGAATACCTGCTTGCAAAATATGTATAACAGCCTCTACTGCATCATTTATAGTTGGAAACGATGCTCTCGCTGCCATAACATGCTCTGGTATACCATATACTTTTAAGGTTAATTCCGTAAAACATCCAAGCGTTCCTTCTGAACCTACGAAAATACCATTTAAATGATAACCTGATGATGACTTCGCTGCTAAATTCCCCGTATGTATTACGCCTCCATCAGCTAGAACCACTTCTAAATCACGAACTTGATCACGCATTACGCCATACTTAACCGCTGTCGTTCCGCTTGCATTTGTAGCAGCCATTCCACCTAACGTTGCATCGGCTCCTGGGTCTACACTAAAAAACAAACCGTATTTCTTCAGTTCTTTATTGAGCTGAGAGCGGGTCACTCCTGGCTGTACTCTCACAAGAAAATCCTTCTCCCTTATTTCAAGTATTTTATTCATAAGAGAAAAATCCATTGTGATCCCCTTTTCATATGGAATTACATGTCCTTCTAAACTAGAACCCACTCCAAATGGAACGACAGGTTTTTTATGCTCACTCGCTACTTTCATTATCCCGCTAACCTCTTCGGTCGTTTTTGGAAAAACGACTACATCAGGTAAACTACTAGCATGATATGATTCATCTTTACTATGTAACTCTCTTACTGTCTCATTTATTACTACTCGATCTTCAGGAAGTATATGCTTTAATTCATTTACTAAATGCTCAATTGTTATTTCCATAACTAACTCTCCTTTTTTAATTTTAAAATAAGTATACCATTTTTATACAAAATAATTAGAAAAATAAGATTACTCAACTTTAAGCATACAAAAAAGAACTTGCAGCACCCGCTACAAGTTCTTTTTTAACTACATTTTATATGACTTCTTTATTAACAACATAAACCAGATTAAAGTAACTGCCATCAATGAATGAGAGAAACCTACAATATACGTTAACCCTTTAAAATCCGCTCCATTTAATTGAAGAAGCCCTCTCGCTGCCAGCGAACCTAACATTAAAGTTAATGCACTGTTATGTAAAACAAACCATTTATTAAATCCTTTCACTTCATGAAACGCTAATACTTTTGCTAATCCTAAAGCAATTAAAAAGAAGAAAAAACCAAGCACAAGTGTATGTGTATGTAAAAGGTTTAATAAAGTAGAACCTAAAATCCCTTTATACTTCCCATACTCCCTAGCAAATATTCCTGACAATAAACCGATAATTAAATACGTAAACGATGCATTATATAATTTTTTCATTATGTACCTCCTTGAGTAGAATGTGTAGTGTGTCATATTTAGTAATAATGATAGTTATATAGTAAAAACTCCTAGTCACCTAGGAGTCATTGTATAAGTATCTCACTCTTTACAATCAAATCTAATTATAAAATATCCTTTTATACAAAACAAACGAACTTTATGTGAACAAGTAGAGCGTAATTAAAATATGTTGCACTTTTGTATTACGCAATCCATACTAATTGTTATAACATTTAAAGGTGGTGCAATACCTTGATAGTTCTTGAAACTGAGCGACTCACTCTTCGTTGGCTCGATATAAATGATGCTCCGTTTATTCTTGAATTAGTAAACGATCCTGCATGGATTCAGTTTATTGGTAATAAAGGGGTTAAAAACTTAGAAGACGCAAAAAATTATATCGTAAACGGACCAGTCGATATGTATAACAAACTCGGATTTGGCCTTTACTTAGTAGAAAGAAAAGAAGATCTCACGCCACTTGGTATGTGCGGTCTTATTAAAAGAGATTCATTAGAAGATGTTGATATCGGCTTTGCCTTTTTAGAAAAATTCCGTTCAAAAGGATATGGCCACGAGTCTGCTTCTGCGGTAATCGAATACGGTGTACAAAAACTTGGACTGAAACGAATTGTAGCAATTACTTCTATAGATAACATCACCTCAGGAAAGCTTTTAGAAAAAGTAGGATTGCAGTTCGAAAAGATAATTTCAGACTCAGGAGAAGATTTAAAATTATTCGGGTATAACGCGTAATAAAAAGGTCACCACTCATGGTGATCTTTTTGTTATTTTACTGATTTTGTAATAATCTTTTGAGTTACATTATAGTTGTATCAATTCTTGTAATTACCAATATTCCTTTCACATCACATTTTTGGAACTTTATAGAAATAAAACTTCCACTTCTAAATTAATTATATTAATATATTAAATAAAGGAAGTGAGAATAAATGGAACAACCACTATTTTTGTTAGTTCTTCAATTCATTGCAATTGTATCGTATATGGAATCTTGTACAATACCGTATTGAAATTAAATATGCCTAAATGGACTGTACATATGGTAGCTACGGTCTTTTCTCTTGGTATTGCCTATCAAGCTTTTATAAATTTCATTTGAAAAACTTTTGTAGCAATTACTTCTACAAATATTGTTGATGCAGTAAAGCTTTTACAAAAAGTAGGATTGCAATTTGAGAGGATTATTTCATGATTAGGAAACGTAACCATTTTTTATAAAGTCTGTCCAGGGCAAAATAATGAAGAATTTATTTCCACTAGAAATATATTTGCATAACAAGGAATGAATTTAATTAATCCTGCAACAAATTTCATTTTAGATCAAAAATACGTAAGAAAATAAGCACATCTTGTTATAAAAACAGATGTGCTTATTTTTTAATTTCTATGCATTTTTACGTTTTAAGAAAATCACTCCACCTACAATTAACAGTAATGCGCCTGCAGCCATAGAGATCCAACTAGTAAGGTTAGTACCTGTTTGCGGTAACCATCCAATTTTAGATTGAATTTCATTCTTAGGTTGTGGTTGTTCTTTTACTTGCTCTTTAGGTTGCTCTGATGTTGGAGTATTTTTATCTGGATTCGGCTGTTCTGGTTTAGGTTGTTCCGGTTTTACCTCTTTGAATTTCACTGTTTGTCCCTTATCTTCAATGTCAACGTGAATAGCTACTAAGACACTATCTTGATACAGTTCTTCAAATACTACTACTTCTTTACCTTGTAATGCAGAAGCATTACATGTGAAATCTAATGTGATAGAACCATTTTTCTCTTTTGCAGTAAACTTAGATTCTGCTGTTACTTCTTTACCTTCAACTAATAATGGTTTGTTTGTTGCTTTATCCATTAGTTTACCTTTTACAACGTACTCTTTACCCACGATTAAGTCTTTGTATTCCACTTTATCTTGGATTGTTACAGATTTTGTAGCGTCTAATTCTTTAGAACCATCAGCTTTGTTTGTAGCTGTTGTTTTTATTGAAGGCTCTACAAATCGAACTGTTTGACCTGCATCGTTAATGTCTCCATGAGTTGCAATTACTTGACCTTCATGTAATAAGTCTTCAAACACGACTACTTCTCTTCCTTGCTGTTCAGCACCAACGAAAGTAAATTCTACTGTTACAAAACCATTCTTTTCTTTTGCAGTAAACTTAGTCTCAGCTATTACTTCTTTACCATCAATTAATAATGGTTCTTTAATAGCTTTGTTCATTAATTTACCTTTTACAGTGTACTCTTTACCAACAACTAAGTTAGTATACTCTACTTTATCTTGGATAGTGATAGAATCATTTGCATGAATCTCTTTTCCACCATCAGCTTTGTTTGTAGCTGTTGTTTTTACTGAAGGCTTAACGAACTTAACTGTTTGACCCTTGTCGTTGATATCAGCATGTGTTGTAACAATTTTTCCGTTTTTCAGTAACTCTTCGAATACTACTACTTCTTTTTCTTCTAAACCAGTTGCATCAAATGTAAAATCTAATGTAATAGAACCATTTGCTTCTTTTGGTGTAAACTTAGTTTCAGCTGTTATTTCTTTTCCATTTACAACTAATGGTTTATTAGTTTCTTTATCCATTAATTTACCTTTTACAGTGTACTCTTTACCTATTTGTAGATCTTTGTATTCCACTTTATCTTGAATTGTTACAGACTTAGACGTGTGCATTTCTTTTGTGTCATCTGTTTTATCAGTAGCTGTTGTTTTTATTGAAGGAATCTTTTCATCTTTGACAATATGTTTAATGATTTGACCATTCTCTTTGATCTCAAAAGAGAACGTTTCTTCATTCAATACATAACCTTTTGGTGCAACAGTTTCTTTATATGTGTATTTTCCAAATGGTAACTTTTCAAACTTCGCGATACCTTTATCGTCTGTTTTTCCTTTTACTACTTCTTTTCCTGCTTCATTATAAATAGTAAACTCTGCATTTGGAAGTTTGTTGTTTCCATCAGCTACATCAACTTTTGTAATTTCTAGATCACCTTTGATAAGATGATTAACTGCTAATAACTCAATAATTTTCCCATGTTCCTTTATTTCGAACATAATCGGTTCTTTAATAAGAACGTAACCGTTTGGAGAAGCCTTTTCTACAAATGAATATTTACCATATGCTAAATTTTTGACGTTAACTTCACCTTTTTTATCTGTCTTATATTCACCAATAACTTTCCCACTTGCATCTTTTAACTCGAATACTGCACCTTCTAATTTTTTGCTGATATCTTCATTATCTACTTTAAGTAATTTTACACTACCTTTTACTTCGGTATTTTCTACTGTAAAAGTAAGTGTTTTATTGTGCTCTTTAATTTCAAAAGGATACTTTGTTTTATTTTCAAGATATCCATTAGGTGTTTTTGTCTCTAAGAAATAATACTTACCATACGTAAGATCCTCAACTTTTGCAATTCCATTTTCTTTTGTTACTACTTTTTTCACTTCTTTTCCATCTTCAGTGAAGACTGTGAATTCAACATTTGGCAAAATCTTTCCTGAATCACTAAGTTTTTTTATTTCGATGTTACCTTTTACTTTATTGTTTACTACTTGAACAGCTCCTGTTTCCCCTGTTTTAACTTCAATAGTTTGTGGTTTATCACCTGAAACATAACCTGTTGGTGCTTTAATTTCTTTTACTGTATATGTACCAATTTGTAGGTTATTTAATTCTGCAGTACCATCAGCACCAGTCGTGATTTTTCCAACTGATTCATTATTTGCATTAAAGACTTCAAATACTGCACCAGCTAGAACTTCCCCATTTTCTCCAACCTTTTTAATTTTTAAAGAACCAGTTGCTTCCCAATTTACTGCAAGATCACTACTAAGTTTTTCTTCATTTCTTTCTAATAATACTGTAGCATTCTGAACAGTATCCGTGCCGCGGTAAGCAATTGCTTGAACTTTAGTTAAATTAGCAGCAACACTTAAATTAAATTCACCTGTTTTTGTGTTCTTAGGAATTTGGATACGGAATTTTTCCCCAACTGAAAGCTGATCTCTCACTTCACCATTTTCACTAACAATTTTAACTCCATTAGGGGCATTTTTCGCTACTACCTTATAAGAACCACTCTTAGCATTTGTTTGTACTGTGTATAGATTCGTTTCAAAGAACTCACCCTTTAATTCTGCTTTTTGCTTTTCAGCAGGAATCACATTCATAAAAATATCTTGCGTCTCTTCACTATTATTAGCATTATTAATAATAGCCTTAGCTGCTTTT
Organism: Bacillus cereus group sp. N12; assembly: GCF_016483575.1. Classification (NCBI taxonomy): domain Bacteria; kingdom Bacillati; phylum Bacillota; class Bacilli; order Caryophanales; family Bacillaceae; genus Bacillus; species Bacillus cereus group sp. N12. The sequence goes on along the minus strand of NZ_JAEHBO010000025.1, from coordinate 2,551 downwards.
TCAACATTTTTATTCTCATGTTTTAATTCATTTACATCAAGTTGACCTAATGCATTCCAGACCGCAAGCTGAGTTGCATAATGCGCTTCATTTTCATTAGCTACTCCCAGCTGTTGAGTACTTTTTTGTGGGAAACCATTTAATAAGACCTTATATACTACATTATCTGTTTTCCCCATTTCAGGAAGATCTTCACCATTTGGTGATTTTAATCCAAGAGTTAAGCAATAAGCAATTTGACCGCTTGAATTTTTAATAAATTCAGTCCGAATGTACTTACCTAGACTATTACTATAACTCCATTCCATTGAATATTTTTCATGCGTCATAACTTCTGCACTAGCCCTTGGTAAAAACACATTAAAGAATAATGCCAGTACTGATAATAATGTAAAAACTCTTATAATAACTCTCTTACTCAATTCTGAAACCTCCCTAAAATAAATTTATCTGAGTATATATCGCAATATCTAAAACATTCACGAGCAACCCGATTATCATTATAAAACAAAAAATTACAAATATTAAATATTTTTAACTAAATAGTCATAAAATTTACACATTTTAATATTTTTCAAGTTTTCAAATGAGTTTACTATATACAGATTCCAAAACACGACTGCAATTAACCAGATAAATATGTATGTTAAATATGTAACTAGTAGTTCTTTTGTTCAAGTTAGTAATCTTCTATTTTATCCAACCATTACTGTAAGAAAATCCACCCAATTGCTTTTACCTAATAAATAAAAAAAGGCATCAAAAGTTTCGCTTTGTAATCATATATTTTGGCATATTTAATTATCTTTAAAAGAGGCCACTATTTAAATTACTAGTTTACTTCTTTCCATTCTATTTATAAATATGTACAATTTATTCAACAAAAAAAGTTTCCTATTTTATATGAGGAAACTTTTTACGTAGTATGAACCTAAAAACCTAAAATCCCTATAATTTGGCGGGCCTTAGCATTATCAATATAATAATGCATCTCTAATCCTCGTCTTTCTGCACGGAGTACGGTTCCCTTTAATTTTGATAGATGCTGTGAAACAGTGGATTGCGGGAGTCTTAATATTTCCGTTAACTGTGTAACATTACACATTTTATGGTGCATTAATTCATTTACAATTTGTAATCGAACGGGATGTGCCATTACCTTTAATACATCTACATCTTCTTCACTAATTTTAACTCGATTTCTATTGGATAGTAATGTTGTCATTTCGCATTCTCCTTTATTATTTATTTCTATTTTCCTATTATCCTTATAAGTAGTACTTATAGATGATTACCATTTGTCCTGTTGAGAAAATATATTCTCTTTCTTAAATAAAAAAAGACCCCTATCCTGAAAAACAGTAATTACTACTTCAATGAATTAATGTCCTCTAATTTTCAGTCAAACTATATTTTATTTTGGAAAGATAATTTCGTAGTCTATTACATGATTTTGAGCGAGGTTTAACATACTTTGTTAAACGAAAAATCTATAAGAAATCTTCCTTCATTTCGCCTTATACAACTTATACTATTTATTTCTCAACACAAATAAACGAAATTAAATTCCCAATAATGGTAACTTCAGCTGTTAACTATCATTCCTTTTAACTTTCCCCAATTAAAAATAACCTTTTCTTTTCATTTTCTTGTTACCCCGAATAATATGTACCCCTCTTTTACTCTATTAATTCATTATTACACTCCTCCATTTAGATATAAGGGGAACTTCTTATTCAAAGAATTAATTATGCAACATTGCATTTGATAATCACTTTCGTTGTAACTATAATGATTACAGAATTACTATTAATCCAAATATTCTACATGGAGGTTTTATTATGTTCAAAAAAATTATTGTATCTTCTATGGCGCTTACTATGTTCGGTGGAGCTGCAACTATGCTAGAGGTACCTAGTGCTCAAGCAGCTTCTTATAACTCAACATCATCCTCTTACTTTGATGTCACTCCTGAAAAGGCCGCGGCTTTCTATCAATTTCAAGACTATAAAAAATTAAAAGTATTTATGGATGACTTTGAAGCTAGAAACCCTTATACTCCTGGTGGAGGCTACGCTCAAGGTAGTGTACGTATGCAAAAATTCAACGATGCTCTTAGAGATGCTAAATTAACAAATATCTACCAAGAATTTATTAGAATCTCATACTACAATCATTATCCAGAACCAAAATAATAACCACGGATAAAATGTTTATTATTTCTATAACTTAGCCTAATTTTAAATGTATAGCCTAAAAATAATGATTAGAAACCACTCATATAAGAGTGGTTTTTCTATTTCCCTATATAATTTAGCTGCATGTTAAGTCACCTTTATTTTGAAATCTTTCATAATGGACATTCTCTCGTTTACACAAACTAGTAGATTAGCGAAGAAAATATCAAAATGTCTTTATAAGTGGTTGGAAGTAATTCTTTTCTGTTTCATAACAAAAAACGAGCACCCTCTCACTGAACTGCACCCCAATTGTTAGACACCGTCTAACAATTGGAGGTGCAGTTTTTCTATGGTTAAATTTACAGCTGATG
>NZ_JAEHBO010000248.1:0-251 GCF_016483575.1 Bacillus cereus group sp. N12 | reverse complement strand
GTAATAGGTCCTGGTGGTAAAATTTGTGGCTGTGTAATATCGAATGTTGGTCCAGGCGGTAAAATTTGCGGTTGCGTAGGATCGATAGTTGGCGGTGCTGGCGGTGAGACACGTGCATCGTAGCTTGGTTGATACATTTGTTGTTGGTATTGCGGTTGTTGTGGCTGAGTTGTGTATGGATTTTGTTGATATTGTTGTTCTTGGGTGCGCTGCGGTACATATGGATTTTGTTGTTCTTGAGTGTACTGAGT
>NZ_JAEHBO010000247.1:0-253 GCF_016483575.1 Bacillus cereus group sp. N12 | reverse complement strand
CCTGTATTAAGAATGCTAAATCTATAACAAATGCAAAGTATATGGCTCGTAACAATTATTGCGGAAAGAGTTTTGCTTACGATCGTTCTTTCTTTCATTGAATGCACATTAGTATAGAAAGGCAAGTTATTTATTAGATTTATATTCTACCTAAAGGGTCGTATTAGGATTAGCCGCTTCACTTGGAGTCTCTTGATTTACATGCGAGTGGTCAGGTATGGTACGATCCGTTATGCCGGTCTGGGAGAGGCAT
>NZ_JAEHBO010000246.1:0-254 GCF_016483575.1 Bacillus cereus group sp. N12 | reverse complement strand
GAACCAATACAGATGCGTGGACCAGGTCTGCTTGAACTGTTTCCCTTTGCACTATGATAACTTGCTCTTGAGCCTTTAATTCCATATGAAAAAGATTTCCAATATACATTACGTCTTGTATATGAAGTGTTAGAATCAAATGGTTCTAATTCACAGTCAAGTATTTGTGGTAGTACTTTAGAAATGATGGATGATGTTGTTCAAATTAAATCTCAATTTGCTGGTATTGAAATTTTACTAGTTAAATCTGGTTA
>NZ_JAEHBO010000245.1:0-254 GCF_016483575.1 Bacillus cereus group sp. N12 | reverse complement strand
GTCCTTGGACAAATTGGGATTTATATCATTTAGCTTATAAAACAGAGAAATCATTACTCGTTCCTACTTTTGATGGATTGCAAGCACCGAAACATTCATCACATTTCACGCCGCTTCCGCATCAATTGGAGGTCGCTCAAAATGTCATCGAACAAATGAATGGTAAAGCGATTCTAGCAGATGAAGTTGGACTTGGAAAAACGATTGAAGCTGGACTTATTTTAAAAGAATACATGGTTCGAGGACTTGTAAAA
>NZ_JAEHBO010000244.1:0-255 GCF_016483575.1 Bacillus cereus group sp. N12 | reverse complement strand
AGCATGCCAAGATGAGTAAGATTATTGACCGTTACCGTCCAGCTGGTGAAGGCTTTGTTCGTATTGATACTCAAAACAATATGCCTACCGCAGCGGGTCTGTCCTCAAGTTCTAGTGGTTTGTCCGCCTTGGTCAAGGCTTGCAATGCTTATTTCAAGCTTGGCTTGGATAGAAGTCAGTTAGCACAGGAGGCTAAGTTTGCCTCAGGTTCTTCCTCTCGGAGTTTTTATGGACCACTAGGTGCTTGGGATAAGG
>NZ_JAEHBO010000243.1:0-255 GCF_016483575.1 Bacillus cereus group sp. N12 | reverse complement strand
GCTATAACTGGTATTGCAACCAAATTAAAATTTCTAACCAATATTCTACGTCGTTGAAACAACTCTGTTTTTTCTGCGAAAGTTAAAGGTCCCTTATCCACTGCAGGGTCCAGCGCTCTAATATAAGTATTTAAAGTGGCTCTATAAGCCAACAAAGGGCTTACAACCGAAATAGCACCCAAAGTCCATTCTATGGCATTTTTATTTTCAAGGATTGTTTTTAAAGCTAAACTGCTCAATTCAGTTGCTTTGTCC
>NZ_JAEHBO010000242.1:0-256 GCF_016483575.1 Bacillus cereus group sp. N12 | reverse complement strand
GAATAATTGCCCGCGTCCATTCATCGATAGCACTCGCTAGCCAAATACAAACGAGTCCCCTATCTAAATGGCAGGCAAAAAACTCACCGAGTGGCAAACTCATGAACACCATAGAGAACGCACCAATTAAAACTGTATATTTTTCATCACAGGCTGCACGAAGGGAATTAATGATCACGATGTTCATCGTAAGTACTGTTTCGAGTAGTACACATAGAAAAAGCACGCTTTCCCCTAGAGCGATAATATGAGGATT
>NZ_JAEHBO010000241.1:0-257 GCF_016483575.1 Bacillus cereus group sp. N12 | reverse complement strand
GTTGGTACAGGCCTAAATGCAGATCCAGAGTATATTGAAGCAGTTGTAAAACATCTTGCTACAATTAGTGAATTACCCCTTGTTGGTGCAGAAGATTTAGTGGACGCAACGCAAAATACTGATGCGTACACAGAAGTGTCTGCAGCACTAAAAGTATGTATGATGAACATGTCTAAAATTGCGAATGACCTTCGCTTAATGGCATCAGGTCCACGTGTTGGTTTAGCAGAAATTATGTTACCAGCTCGTCAACCAGG
>NZ_JAEHBO010000240.1:0-258 GCF_016483575.1 Bacillus cereus group sp. N12 | reverse complement strand
CACACTCCACCACCAACACCCCCCTCTTCTGTTTTTTTTTTAAAGAATATGACTTCATACGATATATAGTACGGTATAGTGTTCTCTGATATTTGTATAAGAGACAGAACTTAATATAAATGCTGAGGAATAACATTATCAACTGTTAATTCTGTCTCTTATAAACATCTTAAGATTACGACGAATCTAGAAGTTTATATATCTTTTTTCGCCGTATCATAAAAAAAAAAATGGTTTTGGGTGTGTTTGGGTTGTTGG
>NZ_JAEHBO010000024.1:0-63017 GCF_016483575.1 Bacillus cereus group sp. N12 | reverse complement strand
AGCTTCGTCGGCAGCGTCAGATGTGTATAAGAGACAGATATATCCCCGTGCCCTAAGTTCACTGCTTCTTTTTCTAACTTCTGTAATATGTATGAAGCTACCCCTTTTCCTTGATAATCTTTATGCGTAAATAAGCGATCTATGTAATGCTCATCATTATAATCCCCAAACCCCACTATCACACCTCTATACTCAGCAACGTAACAAATATTCTTTTCTAAAGACTGTAGCCATCTTTCTCTATCTAGTCGCTTTGGCGCCCATGCCTGTAGCTGTAACTCGATATAATCTCTTGCATTCACCGTATGAACTGTTTCATAGAACAATTGTAATACTGTTTCTAAATCCTTTTTCTGGAATGTCCTAATTATAATATCCGTTAACATATATGAGTCTCCTTACTAAACTAACACTCGGCTTTCTACTATAATAAGATTCAATATTGCTGCTTTATTATACCTTTTTTCTTTTTATACAAACAAAAAAACAACACTTATTCAAAGTATTGTTTTTTTGTATAAAAGCATTTTCAATTACTCTATAAATTAAAATTTTTATTATTTTAATTTCACTCTTTGCAATCTTAGTGCATTTAATACGACTGATACCGAGCTAAATGCCATCGCCGCCCCTGCAACCCAAGGTGCTAAGAAACCTAATGCTGCAATTGGGATCCCTAAGCCATTATAAGCTAACGCCCAGAATAGGTTTTGCTTAATATTTCTAATCGTCATTTTACTCATAAAAATTGCATCGGCAATACTATTTAAATCACCACGGATTAACGTAATATCCGCCGCTTCCATCGCTACATCCGTTCCTGTTCCAATTGCCATACCAATGTCTGCTGTAGCAAGAGCAGGAGCATCATTTATTCCATCTCCAACCATCGCTACTTTCTTACCTTGCGCTTGCAGTTTTTTCACTTCTTCTGCTTTTCCTTCTGGCAATACTTCTGCAATTACGTGATCAATACCAACTTGCCCTGCAATTGCCTGAGCAGTTTGTGTATTATCCCCTGTAATCATAACAACGTCTAGACCCATTTTCTTAAGTCGTGCGATAGCTGCTTTTGAAGTATCTTTTACAGTATCCGCAACAGCAACTATTCCAGCATACTCCTTATCTATCGCTATTAACATTGCTGTTTTTCCTTCTCGCTCTAGCTCTTCCATCGATTTAGAAACTTCTTCAATATCAATATTAAACTTCGTCATTAATCGACGTGTACCAATTAATAATTGTTTCCCTTCAACAATCGATTCAATACCGAACCCAGGAATTGCTTCAAATGTTTCCGAACTTGGTATATCAATTTTCTTTTCTTTAATTCCTTCTACTATCGCTTCTGCAAGTGGGTGTTCAGAATTTTTTTCTGCCGCTCCTACTAAACGTAGTATTTCTTCTTCATGGAATCCATCTGCTACAATTATATCTGTTAACACTGGCTTCCCATTTGTCACAGTACCCGTTTTGTCTAAAATAACCGTATCTAATCGGTGCGTTGCTTCTAAATGCTCTCCACCTTTAAATAAAATACCATACTCAGCTGATCTTCCTGATCCAGCCATAATAGATGTAGGTGTCGCAAGACCTAACGCACATGGGCAAGCGATAACAAGTACTGCTATCATTTTCTCAAGCGCTCCGCCAAAATCACCAGGTGTAACAAATATCATCCACACTGCAAATGTAATAATAGCAATCACAACTACAACCGGTACGAAAATACCAGAAATTTGATCAGCTACCCGTTGAATAGGCGCTTTCGATCCTTGCGCTTCTTCTACTACTTTAATAATTTGAGCTAATGCCGTATCTCTACCTACCTTAGTTGCTTTAACTTTTAAAAATCCATTTTTATTTATTGTAGAACCAATTACTACATCTCCAATTGTTTTATCAACTGGAATACTTTCACCCGTTAACATCGATTCATCAATCGCAGATTTTCCTTCTACAATTTCTCCATCAACCGGTATTTTTTCACCAGGTTTTACATAAACGATATCACCAGCTACCACTTCTTCGATTAAAATCTTCATTTCTGTTCCATCTCGCACAACTGTAGCTGTTTTCGCTTGTAATCCCATTAACTTTTTAATTGCTTCTGATGAACGTCCCTTTGCCTTTGCTTCAAATAATTTACCTAAAATAATTAATGTAATAAGTACCGCACTCGTTTCAAAATATAAATCTGTCATATGTTCCGAAGAACCAATAGATTGAATACTTAAATATACACTATAGAAATAAGCGGCCGACGTTCCAAGTGCCACGAGGACATCCATATTCGCACTTTTATTACGTAACGCTTTATAAGCTCCAATATAAAACTGTCCACCAATGATAAATTGAACAGGAGTTGCAAGGGCTAGCTGTACCCAAGGGTTCATTAGCATATCAGGTAAATAAATAAACGATGTAAATGAGAAATGACTCACCATTGCCCACAATAACGGGAATGATAAAATAAACGAAATAATAAATTTCTTCTTTTGTCGTTCAATTTCTTGTAAGCGATGATCTGTTGATCCATCTTGCTCATCTGATTTCACTTCTAATTTATATCCTAACTTTGTAATCGTACTCTTCATTTCATTTACACTGACTTCATCAGGATTAAAGTCTACCGTTGCCGACTCTAAAGCGAAATTAACCGTCGCTTTGTTCACACCATCTAACTTATTTAAACGCTTTTCAACTCTATTCGCACATGCTGCACATGTCATTCCTGAAACAGTAAATTCAGCTTTATCACTTACAATTCCATATCCTAACGATTCAACTTTTTCTTTAAAGTGTTGCGGATTTGTTTTAGTTGGATCGTACATTATTTTTGTTTTTTCAAGTGCAAAATTTACATTTGCATCATGAACACCTTCTACTTTTTTCAGACCTTTTTCAATTCTATTGGCACATGCTGCACATGTCATTCCTGATATTTGAAGATTGGCCTCTTTTTGTTCATTCATGTCTCTCACCTCTATATACCCTTATAAGGTATAATTATTAGCAAAATAAATCGTACTTCGTTTAAAGTACGATTTATTTCCATATCTAAAAATAATTATTGAACATCGTATCCTTGATCTTCGATTACAGCAACGATATCTTTTAATGTTATAGCAGACGAGTCGATAGTAACTTCAACAGTTCCTTCTGCTAATTGAACCTTCACTTGTTCAACACCGTTTAGCTCTTTCACACTGCTTTCGATAGAGTTTACACAATGTCCACAAGACATACCTTCAACTTTTAATGTTAACTGTTCCATTTAAAATCCTCCTCTTGTTTCTTCATTGTTTGTTAATCACAACTACATTTTACCATACCCCCCTAAGGTAATCAATGGTTTTGTATCATGATTTTTCAATTATTTTCTAAACGTTTATTTTACACACAATTTTTCACTACAATACACCTAAATCCAATATACGAGTAAACAAAAAAAACAAGCCAGTTACATACTAGCTTGTTTTTACGCTTTTGAAAAACGTTCAAATACTGTCATTAATTCTTCAATTGCTTCGTCACCATTTCCATTTTTAATAGCTCCTGAAACACAATGACTCGTATGATTTTTTAAGACACCCATTCCTACTTTTTTCATCGCTGCATTAATCGCTGAAATTTGCACTAAAATATCAACGCAATAACGATCATTTTCAATCATATTTTGAATACCACGAACTTGTCCTTCGATTCTCTTCAATCTATTTATAATTTGCTCTTTTTCTTTTTCTGATCTATGTGTTACTGATTCATGCTCTTTATGATCCATATTATCACCTTCTTAAAATTTCTCTTCATCCAATAAAACAATTGCTTTTATGAGTATACTAATTATAGCATTAAATATCTATGTATGATACCCCATATGAGTATATTTCCACTTTATGATTATTCTTAACACATTATTAGCTTCTCAGTCTCAATTTTTATTATACCCTTTCCTTTTTGTAAAAAAATCATTATATCTCCAATCAAAATCCAATAAAGTGAAACTTTAATTAGCACTCCCCAATCGGGCTTTTACTGGTAGCCTGCCCGGCAAATAGCGGGATAAATTGAAACAATAATAAGCGGGGATTGTCCATCCCCGCTTATTATTCGCTTACAAATATAAAAGCCTCAATCTTCACACGTTTAAATTGAGACTTTTTTCTTCCTATATATAGTTATTGCTGATCACATACTTTTGTATCATTCACTACTGAAGTTCCTTCAACGGTCACCGTATGAAAACAATCATTCACTCGAACTGTCACAACATTATCTTGCCGATCAATGATATGATATTCATTAAAATTTTTATTCAGAGCACTGCGAATTTGTTCTCCTTCATAAATTGGGATGCCATGTGATAGAACCCAAATCAGTCCAGCGATAGCAAGAATAGTTTTCATACGATCTACCTCCTTGAGAATATAGTGAACTTTTAATCCGCGCTTTTTCAGCTCTATTCCTCTTGATTTGAATGAATCAAGCCTTTTTGGAAATAAGTTCATTTCGTCTATTTTATGTTTATGCTAATTGTGACGAAAATGTGACAACTTTTTGTCTCTTTAGACGAAAAGTTGAAACAAAACTTTCAAAAAGGACAATTCTACTTGAACAACACAAAAGACTATGGAAAATTTCCCCATAGCCTTTTGTTTGCATTTTATTAGACGATCACTTGATTAACTAACTTAAAAATGTGAATTTACTCCAATCACTAGCCTTTTAAACACTGGATACATGACTAATAAATCTCAACCCTTTACTTAAAGAAGTCGGCACAACAGATGCATGATTCTCTCCTTCTGCTTCATAAAACATAAATCTAAATTGATCGTGTTTTACTTGGAGAAGGCGCTCTGACAATTCATTTGCACCTACAACCATATGCTCTCGTTCAAGTGAACCAACTGTAAGAAATACTCCTGTTTTAACCTTTGCATTGTTTAATTCATTTATAAGATTCTCTTCTTTTTCAAGCACAGATTGGTTATTCCACCAAATAGATGGGCTACTAATAAAATAATTTTGAAAGGCATTTACGTTTGTAAATAATATATGTAAAGCAAATAGGCCACCTAGCGAATGCCCAAATAACGTTTGTTTTCCTTTATCAATCGCAAAACTTTTTTCAATTTGCGGTTTAACTTCTTCTTCAATAAAAGTAAAGAAGTTATGTGCTCCTCCTGTTTTAGGCCACGGTTTACCGTCTGGTTTTAAAGGAGCATCTTTTGAAATTACGCTAGGTGTAAAATCATAGCATCTTTCTTCTCCTGAAAATGCTCCTTCAATTGGATAACCCATACCTACTATAACGGCTGGTGAAACACCTGTTTTTTCAGCCCTTACTGATTGTATTTTAACCGCTTCATGAAATGTTTGAAAAAAGGCATTGCCATCTAATACGTATATGACAGGGTATCCTGAATCCGGTGCTGGTTGCCTCGGCTTTGAAATATGAATTTGATATTCCTTACCCTCTACTTTTGAATACATTTTCCACTGTTCTGTATTAGATGTAATAATCTGCTGTTTTTCAATAGTAGTATTCACCCTATCTCCCCCTTTTAGCTCGTTACATATATTTCTACTTTTTCTTCTTGAGATACAACACTATCATAACCGAAACAAACAGGAGCCCCATTATACGGGTCAATCATGACACGCGCATCAATATGAAATACTTCTTTTAAGACTTCATTTGTAATAATTTCTTCTGGACTACCAGTTGTAACAATTTTCCCATCTTTCATTGCAATAATTTCATCGGAAAACCTTGCTGCGTGGTTAATATCATGCAATACCATTACAATCGTACAGTTATGTTCTCTATTTAACTTTTCTACAATTTGCAATACATCTAATTGGTGAGACATATCAAGATATGTAGTCGGTTCATCTAATAGCAACACTTCTGTCTCTTGTGCTAAAGCCATTGCTAGCCATACCTTTTGTCGTTGACCACCTGATAAATTTGCAATTTGTCTCGTTCTAAATTCTGAAGTTTTCGTTATATCTAATGCCCAATCAATCATTTCTTTATCTTTTGAGGTTAACTTGTTTACGTTATTTCGATGTGGATAGCGTCCATAAGAAATTAATTCTTCTACTTTAAGCTCTCCTGGTGCAATCGGAGTTTGCGGAAGTAAAGCTAACAGCTTGGCAATTTCTTTCGTTGGAATTGTATTTAAATCCTTTCCTTGCAAATACACTTTACCGCTTTTTTGCTTTAAAATTCGTCCCATCGTTTTTAATAGTGTTGATTTACCGCACCCGTTTGGCCCTATAATTGTCGTTACTTTTCCTTCTTGTATTTCCACATTTAAATCGCGAAACACTGTAAGTTTTTCATAACTTGTTTCTAAATTTTTTGCACTTAACATACTCACTTTTATTCCTCCTCTTACGCTTTCGCCTTATAAAGTAAATATAAGAAATACGGTACACCGACAATAGAAATAACGATTCCAACTGGTAACTCTACAGGTGTGAAAACTGTTTTTGCAATAAAGTCTGAAGCAATTACAAGAAACATTCCGATTACTCCGCACGTAGGAATGATATGCTTATGCTGAATACCAACAAGTCTTTTCGCTATATGCGGTGCCATTAGTCCTATGAAACCAATACTTCCTGAAACAGCAACACATGCGCTTACAAGTCCGATACTACTTAATAGTAAAATTGATTTCTCTCTTTCTACTGAAACACCTAAACTCGTAATACTCGTTTCTTCCAATTGAAATAAATCTAATAAATAAGCTTTCTTCTGTATAAGTGGAATTAAAATGATAAGCCACGGTAACATAGCAATAATATACTTCCAGTTTGCACTATATATGCTTCCAGACACCCAAACTGCAGCCATCTCAAAATCAGTTGATTTCATTTTGAGTGATAAATACATAGAGAATGCGCCAAACCCTGAACCAATTGCAATCCCTGTTAACAAAAGTCGCTGCGAATCTAACTTACCGTTTTTCCAAGAAAACAGATAGATTATAATGGCTGCACCTAATCCACCAACTAGGCCAAACATCGGCATCATCATTATAGAAATCCAGTCTGTGCTCTTTAATTGTCCTTGAAAGAAAAACATAAAAATGACGATAGCTGTACCTGCTCCGGCATTTACTCCTAAAATACCTGGGTCCGCCAAACCATTTCTCGTAATCCCTTGAATTACAGCACCCGCAACGCCTAATCCTAATCCTACTAATCCAGCAATTACAATGCGCGGAAGACGAAACTCAAAAATAACTAAATCATGCTCTGGTAACGGATCTATTCTAAAAAGTGTTTTAAATACATCTGTAATCGTAATATCAAACGTTCCATTCGTTAAACTAATATAAATGGCACATAGTATTAAAAATATAATAATCCCCATCGTCATTCCAAAACGTTGACTTGAACTTTTAAGCATGTCTCTCTCCTCCTCTTGTACGGATTAAATAAAGGAAGAAAGGAATCCCAATTAAAGATGTAACGACTCCAATTGGCGTTTCAAATGGATAGTTTACAAATCTACTTAGTACATCACATAAAGCTAAGAAAACTCCACCAATAACACCCGCACATGGTAAAATCCACTTATAATCTACCCCAATAATAAAGCGAGTAATGTGTGGAATAATTAAGCCTACAAAACCAACTTTTCCTACTAAAGCAACTGCTGTTCCTGTTAAAAAAATTACTGATAAAATTGCCATCGCTTTTACTAGTTTTGTACGCTGCCCTAGATTAATAGAAACTTCTTCTCCTAAAGAAAGAATGGTAATAGATTTCGCTATTAACAGCGCTAAAACTATCCCAATTATCCCAAAAGGTATCGTGATTTTAATTATATTAGGGTCCACTTGGTCTAACTTTGCATTAAACCAAAAACTAACATTTTGAGAGATTTGAAAATACGAAGCCATCGCAGCTGATACACTGCTTAAAAATGTTCCAATAACTGTCCCTATAATTGCTAACCTAACAGGAGATAGGCCATTTTGAAGAAGTGAGCCAAAACCAAACACGATACCGGCCCCTAGTGCAGAACCAATCATTGAACATAAAACCATACCGATCGATGACATTCCTGGAAGAAAAATCATACATAGTGTAATAACAAAGGCTGCACCATCCGTCACACCCATAATAGAAGGGGATGCAAGATAGTTTCTTGTCATCCCCTGCATAAGTGCTCCTGATATGGCTAGAAATGCTCCGACTAAAAGAGCTGCAACTACCCTTGGTAAACGTGAAGTAATAATAATATTATGATTTACATCGCTTGAATCAAAATGAAATAATGCGTTCCACACTGTTTCAGCATCAATACTTTTCGCACCATACAAAATAGAAAGTATAACTGTAGCTAAGATGAGTATGGGTGCTATACATAATATAGTTACTGGTACTGCATTTGTTTTCTGCATATCATTCAACGCACCTTACTTATTGTATTATTTAGATAAATTTTTCACTGCTTCTTTTAAGAATGCTGTTTTACTCCAAGCTGTACCACCTTGTGCCATTGGATCCACAACGTTTACAAATACTTTCTTTTCTTTCGCAGCATTCATACTTTGCCAAATTGGATTGCTTTCAATTTCTTCTAGTACTTTCGGGTTTTTATTTTCACTTGCCTCGTATTGTAAGAAAATATAATCCGGGTTAAGTTCAGCAAGTTTTTCAAATGAAATTTTCTCTTGTGCTTTTACAGTTTTCAATTGCTCTGGAGCAGTTAGTCCAAGATCTTTATAAATGACAGGGTTAAAGTATACGCCTTCAGGATATAGGAATAATTCGTTTGCTCTTAGTCTAACGACAAGTACTTTTTTGTCTTTTAACTTATCTCCTAGTTTTGCTTTTGCTTTTTCAGCGTCCGCATTGTAATCTTTAATAATCTTTTCTGCTTTATCTTTTTTACCAGTTAATTCTCCCATTAACTTTAAGTTATCTTCCCAATTTGTTGAAACGTGTGATACTGGGAACGTCGGAGCTACTTTCGTAAACTTTTCAGCTGTTTCTGCTGGGAATTTCGTACTTGATGTAATAACATCTGGTTTTAATTGAAGTAATGTTTCAAAATTCGGTTGCATTTTCTCACCAACAGATTTTGCACCCTCTAAATCTTTTTCAAGATACTTTGGTAATTTACCACCTACAGTAATCGCACCAACTGGTTTAATTCCAAGTACTGCCGCATCTTCCATTGACTCTAAACTAGCTGTCGCAATTTTATCTACTTTTGCTGGCACTGTATATTCTTTACCTAAATATGTAATTTTTCGTTTTTCATCTTTTTTTGTTTCCGTAGCTTTTGTCTGTTGCTTTTGCTCCCCTGAAGTTTTATCCGCACTATTACATGCCGCTAACCCTACACTTAAAACTGTAACCATCCCTAATGTAAATAACTTCTTGTTCATCTTTATATATCTCCTCTCGAAACCTGTAAATAGATTATTTTTATATAAAAACTTAACTACATGAAACTTGTTCTAAGCATATATTTCATTAGATTAATAATTTTATCCGGAACTCATTCCCATTCACTTCCCCTAAACTATAATTCTTTTATACTTCATCCATTGATAATTCTTTTCACTGATAATGATTATCGTTACTAAGTATATATTTAATATGTAATTATTTCAAGAATGATTTGAAAAATTTTAACAAACTGAATTAAAAAGAAGTATCCGCCTATTATTAGCGAGATACTTCTTTTTTTAGAAATTTATATGTAATTCAACTGGACAATGGTCTGATCCTATTATTTCACTGTTAATTTTCGCATCCGTTATTTGCCCTTTTATTCTGTCCGAGACAACAAAATAATCTAAACGCCATCCGATATTTTTCGCTCTTGCTCCCATACGATAGGACCACCAAGAGTATGCACCTTCCTGATTAGGATAAAGGTGACGGTACGTATCAACAAATCCTTCTTCTAAAATACGTGTAAACTTCTCCCTTTCTTCATCAGAGAATCCAGGGTTTTTACGGTTACTTTTTGGATTTTTTAAATCTATTTCTTTATGAGCAACATTTAAATCTCCACAGAAAATAACTGGTTTCTTTTCATCTAATTGCTTTATGTAAGCCCTGAAATCATCTTCCCATTCCATTCTGTAATCTAAACGCTCTAATCCTCGTTTTGAGTTTGGCGTATATAACGTTATCATGTAAAAATCTTCGAATTCTAAAGTAATGACTCTTCCTTCTTGATCATGCTCTTCAATGCCTAAACCGTACGTAACAGAAAGCGGTTCTTTTTTCGTAAAAATTGCCGTTCCTGAATAGCCTTTTTTCACAGCATAATTCCAATATGTATAATATCCCTCTAGATTTAAATCAATTTGTCCACTCTGTAATTTAATTTCTTGTAGACAAAATATATCTGCATTGGCTTCCTCAAGATATTCTAAAAATCCACCTTTTGTGATAACTGCACGTAAACCATTTACATTCCATGAAATTAACTTCACTTATAATCCTCCTCTTGCTGTTCACTTTCAAAGTTCATGCTATCACAAAATAGAAAAACAATCATATTTTCATCTTTGTAATCTTGCTCTTACATTTTTGAATACGTACATACGCACTTTATTCAGGTTATACTAATTTCAGAGGTGATGTTCTTTGCACAATGGAGAATTTATGTTAACAAGTGTGTATTGGCAAGCAATTATTCATAATGATTCTTCCTATGACAACAAATTCTTTTATGCTGTGAAATCAACTGGTATCTTTTGCCGACCATCGTGTAAATCAAGAATACCGAATCAAAACAATGTACGAATTTTTCTTCATGCAGAACAGGCATTGCAGGAAAACTTTCGTCCGTGCAAACGTTGTAAACCAAATGGGATTACTTTACCAAATGAAGAGTGGGTAGAACAAATTAAAGAGTATATTGAAAAGCATTTTGACGAAGCATTAACTCTCGGCATACTGGCGGAAATGTGCCACGGTAGCCCCTTTCATTTACAACGCACTTTCAAAAGAATAACAGGAATTAGCCCAATGGAATATATACAGCAATTCAGGATTGTAAAAGCGATGGAATATCTTTCACATACAAAGCAATCCGTTAAAGAAATTAGTACTGCTGTCGGGATAGAAAACCAAGAGTATTTCGCAACTTTATTTAAAAAGAAAACTGGATTTACTCCTACTGAATATCGAAAAAAGAACGTAATGAAAGAGGTAGACAATAATGAATTCCTACAAAAATAAATCTATATATTGGACGCTACTTACACATAAAAATTGGTGCTTTCATATTGCTGCAACTGAAAATGGAATTTGTTTCATTGGATCACAAGACGCAAACTTTGAAGAACTAAATATATGGGCTAGAAAAAAACAGCCCCAACATATATTGACTTGCAATCCAGATTACATGCAAACATATACGAAAGAAATTATGGAGTATTTAGAAAACAAGCGTGAAACTTTTACTTTCCCTATCGATGCTTACGGAACTGCTTTTCAATTATCCGTTTGGAATACGGTACGTGAAATTCCTTACGGGAAGACCTATTCTTATTCAGAAATTGCAGAAAGAATTCAAAAACCTACAGCTGTGCGTGCCGTTGCTTCTGCTATTGCCGCCAACCCTCTTCTCATTACGATTCCTTGCCATCGCGTTATAGGAAAAGATGGAAAACTAACTGGTTTTAGAGGCGGATTAGAAATGAAAAAAGAATTGCTCACATTAGAAAAATTACAGGTGGAATTCATATGACAGCAGAATATAATAACGCATTGACTTTAGCAGCTCCAAAAGAATTTAATTTCCAAGAAAACTTACGCTATCTATCACGTTCTAACAATGAATGTATGTTTCACATTGAAGATAACAAAATTTATAAAGTCATTCCTGTTGAACATGTAAACCCTTTAGTTGAAATTAGTATAAATACTGAAGGAAATATTCAAATACGTTTTTTAGGAGAATCCTATAACTCTGAAAAATGGGTATGTGATGCTATAGCTAACTACGTAATAGAGTGGTTTGATTTCACTACCGATTTAGCTCCTTTTTATACATTAGCTAAACATGACCCACTCCTTCAAGGCCCTATTCAAGATTATTATGGGCTTCGCACATTAGGTATTCCAGATTTATTTGAAGCACTTTCCTGGGGAATTATCGGTCAACAAATTAACCTCGCATATGCTTATACGCTAAAAAGAAGATTAGTTGAACAATTTGGAAGTTACGTAAAATGGAACGATAGAAAACATAGGATATTCCCATCACCTGAAACAATTGCAAATTTACATGTAGAGGATCTTAAAAAATTAAAAATGACGACTAGAAAATGTGAATATTTAATCGGTATTGCGAGGCTTATTACAGAAGGGAAACTATCAAAAGAATCGTTACTACAAACACAAGATGTAAAAATTGCTGAAAAACAATTAACCGCTATCCATGGTATAGGACCGTGGACTGCCCACTATGTTTTAATGCGCTGTTTACGCTTCCCTTCAGCCTTTCCAATTGATGATGTTGGTCTGCATAATGCAATTAAATTTATTACAGGTTCCGAAAATAAACCGACTAAACATGAAATAAAAGACTTTGCGGCAAACTGGACAAATTGGGAATCTTATGCAACTTTTTATTTGTGGCGCGTGCTATATTAAAAAGAACCAAGTAGCACATTCTTACTACTTGGTTCTTGTCTAAGCTTGTTCTTCAAATCGTCTTGCGATTTCTACAATAACTTGAACAGCTTTTTCCATAGTATCTACCGAAACATACTCAAATTTACCGTGGTAGTTTTCACCACCAGTGAAAATATTTGGCGTCGGTAATCCCATATATGATAATTGTGATCCATCTGTTCCACCGCGAATCGGGTGAATGTTCGGTTCGATATTTAAACTTTTCATCGCTTCATATGCAATATCAACAATTTCTCTTACCGGTTCAATTTTTTCAAGCATGTTATAATATTGATCATTCATTTCTAAAACGACCGCATCTTGCCCATACTTCTCTTGCATTTGCTTCACAATATTTTCAACGTTATTTTTACGTGTCTCAAAATTTTCACGATCAAAATCTCGAATAATATAATACGCTTTACTTTGCTCAACATCACCATTTAAAGAAAGTAAATGATAGAACCCTTCATAGCCTTCTGTATATTCTGGCGCCTCTTCTACTGGTAAATGCCCGTTAAACTCCATAGCAAGTTTCGTTGCGTTACGCATTTTATTTTTCGCTGTTCCAGGATGTGTATTCGTTCCGTTAAACGTTAACTTAGCACCTGCAGCATTAAAACTTTCATACTCTAAACCACCTAATGGACCTCCATCCATCGTGTAAGCGAATGATGCACCAAACGTTTCTACATCAAAATGCGCTGGCCCACGACCAATTTCTTCATCCGGTGTAAATGCTACTCTTATTTTCCCATGCTTAATTTGTGGATTATGTATTAAATGGTTCATTGCAACCATAATTTCTGTAAGACCAGCTTTATCATCTGCACCTAGAAGTGTTGTACCATCAGTTGTAATAATCGTATGTCCTTTATATGATGGTAATTCCGGGAACTGCTCTGGTGTTAAAACAACATTTAGCTCTTCATTTAACGTAATTGCATGACCATCAAAATTTTCATGAATTTGTGGTTTTACGTTTTTCCCCGTAAAGTCTGTTGCCGTATCTAAATGGGCTAAAAATCCGATTACAGGCACATCCTTGTCCGTATTAGCGGGAAGTGTTGCCATTACATAACCATTGTCATCCATCGTTACTTCTGTTAACCCAATTTCTTTTAACTCTTCAACTAATAATTTACCAAATTCAATTTGTCCAGGTGTTGTTGGCACTGTATGGCTTTCTTCATTTGATTGGGTATCAATTTTTACATATCTCGTAAATCTTTCAATAAGTTCTTGTTTCAAGTTCGTTCACTCCCTTTTCTGTTTCTCTCTCCATTATAATCCTTAAAACGAAATATTTTAACTGTTTTGACTGTGAAGATGTATATTTCATTTACATTGTTAACAATTTTAAACGAATGCTAAAAAGACATAATATTTGTACATTAAAACCGTAACAGGTAACATACATAATTATAAAATATGGGAGGTTTTAAAGATGAGGCTAACTCTCTTTCGCTATTTTCTTTTTTTCTTAGGATTAATTTTCTTTGGCCTTGGAAACGCTCTTGCAGTCAAAGTTAAATTTCTCGGTTTGCATCCTTGGGAAGTTTTAAATATGGCCCTCTACCAAAGATTTGGATGGACCATTGGTACGTGGAGTGTCATATGTGGATTATGTCTCGTTCTCATTTCTTTACTAGTAGATCGAAAATATATAAACGTAGGCACATTTTTAAATGCACTGCTTATCGGTCCTATTATGGACTTTTTCTTACAATCAAATATCCTTCCAAACGCTACTCATTATTTATGGATAAACTTACTCATCTTATTTTCCGGTATTGCAATCACAGGTATTGGGGGAGGTATGTATGTTGCGGCTGAAATTGGTGCTGGACCTCGCGATGGATTCATGCTTACTATTTCCGACAAAACGGGACTGTCTATTAGCCGTGCTAGAATCATAGTAGAATGCGTTGTATTAGTTATTGGATATATGCTAGGAGGTCCTGTTTTCATCGTAACGTTTCTATACACTTTTATTCAAAGTCCAATCTTTCAGCAATCATTTACAGTATTTCAAACACTTTTACACACTTTACATAACAAAAATAAAGAGCAAATTAATGAAAATATATAAAACACAACTAAATACCTATTGCTCTTTTCATTAACTTTCTAACAAATAATTCACCCTATTTACGATTCTCACCGCAAATAGGGTGTTTCTTTTTTTATCTCACAATATAAGAGTATATACTACTCACTCACAGTAAAAGTATAGATATCGTCATAAACACAACCATTTACCCTAATCACATACTCGCCAGGTTTACTAAAACTAATTGTGTATTTATTTAACTGAATTGCTTCTTTATCTCCCGAAAGAACATCAATACTTCTACCACTCAATAAATACTGCTCACTTTGATTCATCTTTACATGAATCGCATTAAAATTCTCCTCTTGCACTTGCGATGTTTCTGCAGCACTTATACTTGGTTCTAAAAAAAGTAGTCCACTTAATCCAATTGTCCCCGCTAAAGCTACTCCCGCAAATTTTCTCATCTTTTTCATCACAATGACCTCCTTCTAAATGTAGCGCAAAGGCGATGTCGCCCCCTTACACCACAAAGCCTATATGTAACGGAATAAAAAGTAAACACGTACAACAAGACAAAATTCTACATCTTTTTCTTCTATTGAATATAAATCCAATGTTTGGAGTTTTGTCATATTTAAAATGGTTTCCTTAAACCAATTTTCCCATAATTTATTCAAATACTGAATAATTACTTATTGATGTAACATTCTAAAAATAGTTGATAAAGATGCTTTCTATTCAAATAAAAAAGATTTTGCTATAAAAGTAACTTTTACAGCAAAATCCATGCAACCAATTTTATTCCGCTTTCCATAATCTCTCTACGTTCATTAATTGTTCTTCTTTAAATTCCATCTTATATATATCCGGTTTTGCTGTATTCATTAAAAATTCAAGCCCATATTGCTTATCAAAATAGTTCATCATCAATGTCATGGCAAGCCCATGTGTACCAATTACAATTTTGCGCCCTTGAAAATCGATTAAGATTTCTTTTAATACTTTCACTACTCTTCTCTGACAATCCGCATATGACTCTCCTTCCGTTCGTGCAAAGTCCGGATTAGAGAACATCTTCTTTACAAGTGGATACACCTCTTTGTCTAATATAATCTGATCCTCACTTGCAAATCGACACTCTTTAAGATTTTCATATACTACTATTTCTTTTTCATAGAAATTAGCTGCCTCTTCTATCGTTAACATAGCTCTCTTATACGGACTTGAAATGAAAGTATCAATTCCCTCTGTTTTTAATATCTCAGTTACTCTATGAGTATCTAAATTTCCTTTCTCAGTTAATCCACGTGTTCTTTCATTCCCCTCTATTTTAAGTGATTCACCATGTCTAACCATGTAAATAAATGTACTCATAATTCCTCCTTAAGATTGTTTATACATCACGTTAATCTGTCCCATCCAAAAACTTAGGCGTAATCGCAATATTAATTTATTCCCCTTTAATATACTTTATACACTTTGCTAAGTTGTTCTTCTAATCCACTCTCCTACTAAACTCTCAAATAGTTCAGGCTGTTCAATTTGCAAATTATGTCCTGCCGTGTCTAACACAGCTAATGTCGCTCTTGGATAATTTTCAATCATTCCTATAATATCTTGATACCCTACCGTTATATCTTGTCTTCCAGCTAATAAAAGAACGGGTTTCTCATATTTCTTACGGTGAAAATCTATAGTAAGAGGGTAATTCTTTTGCAACCTTTCAATAAATTCATAATTAGCAACATCTAATCCTGGCTTAATTTCTTCTTTGAATCGTGTATATGTATATTCATTTGCTACCACTGCCAAATCGCAAAATTCTTCTCTTTCGATGGAAGTGAGCGTATTTAAAAACTCCTCGTCTCGTACAAGCACCTGTTTATCCGGTAAAAGTCTTTCTTTTGGTTGTGCTACAACAACAGGACATACTAACAATAATCCATTCACCTTCTCAGACATCTTTGAGAGTATCCCTCTAGCCAAATATCCTCCGTACGATTCTCCTACCAATAAGAATTTTTCAGTAGAAATAATCTCCTCAATAAATGCAATAAGTACTTCTAATATATGGTCTGAACTATTTATCCAATCTGGAGCATTCGATTTTCCCATGCCAGGTAAATCAATATAAATTTTTTGATATCCTTCATATTTCTGCAATACTGATTCCATACATCTTTGCATTAACCTATGATCAGGGGCACAGCCATGTATAATAAGGACTGGTTTCCCCTCTCCAACAATTTCGTAGTATATTTCTGCATCTTTAATTCGACATAACATAAAAAGTTCACCCTCTTTTTATAGTTTTAATGGCAACACTATCAAACCCACAAAATCATACCTTCTTATCTTATTACTTTCCGGAACTGATTTTCAATTATAAATTTTCAGATTATAAAACAGAAAGTCTTCCCTTTCGTTTTATAACCTAGAAGGAAGTCCCTTGTCATTTTATATGTAATGTTGCATCTCTGCTTGCAAATCACTAAAAAACCTTTAAAATCTAAAGGATGACTAAATATACAAATTCTATCTATATTCCTTATAAACTAAAAATTATTGAACGCAATACTTTTTCAATTTTAAGAAGTATTACACTCTTCAATTCTTTTCTTATTAGCATGCTTTTTATATGGAAATCTGATACAATCCTTAAGTAATATTATTATGTATAGATATTACGAATATGGTGCATAATTAAAGAAGGTGATTTTATTGAAATTAAATAAAAATTTACAACTATGCATATTAATTACAACGTTAGTATGCTATTCAATCTATTTTATGTTTTTCTTTCTGTTCCCTACTCATTTTTCAAATTTCAATGTACGCTTCGCTTCACTCATCATTGAAGCCATTACATTTGTATCACTAATTTACTCTATATATTCTAAAAAGGTTAGTTCAAATCCTTTTTGGATATGTATCACAATAGCAATTGGTAGTTTTTTATTAGGAAAAATAGTATATACGTATCAAGATAACTTTTTTGAGATTCCAATATATCGTTTTACTGTTTCTGATGTATTTTACATGTTTTTTCTATTCTTCTGCCTTATCGCTTTCTGCTATAAAATCTTAAAAGAATGCAACAAATGGGAAAAGGCATTCTTTATTTGTGATCTATGCATCGTACTCATTTCCGTATTCACATTAGAATGGTATTTATTTAATCAGCCAGATTTAAATATATTTTCCCTTTCACTGGGAGATATTTTTCTTTCCTTTCTATATCCAATTGCAGACCTATTATTTCTTCTACTAAGTGTTAGTCTCTTTTTCCGTCCAACTGTTTTTAATTCCAAACGGAAAATTTATATTTTTATTTTTGTATTAATAAGTTCTGCAACTTTTAACTATATTTATTTCTACCTATATAGCTATTTAGCAAATGATACTATAACGCTATTACGTCTTTTATATAGAGTACCTATATTACTTATCGCAATAGCTGCTTCCATTTCAGACGATTATAATAACAATAAAAATTATTTTACTGTACACCCTAGATTAGGGAAAAAGATTTTAGTCGTATTTCCCTATCTGGCCGTCGCAATACTAATCGGGTTTACGTTAAAAGAACAAACATCATCTTCCACTCTCATTACAGGAAATTGTATCGCTTTTGTTTTTGTACTTATTCGACATTCTATTGTGGGTATGCAAAATGCTACTCTAACAAAACGTCTACAAGCATTTAATGCTCAACTAGAAGATAAAGTTACTTTAAGGACTTCTGATTTAGTCCATAAGTCAGAGGCTCTATCTCAGAAACAGCAAAAATTCGAATCATTATATGAATATCATCCTGACCCCATTTTTACAATTGATTTAAATGGAGTATTCTTAAATGTAAATAAGGCAGGAAGCGTCCTACTCGGAGCACCAACAAACGAGTTACTCGGTGAGACATGTTTCTCGATAATTTTAGATGAAGATAAACACAAACTGTTAACTGCATTAGAAAAAGTTAAACAACAAAAATCGGCATCCTTACAACTTAGTTCTCAATATAAAGATGGTTTTATTTATTTTTTATACGTTACCATCGTCCCTATTATGATAGATGGACAAATTTCAGGAAGCTATATTATGGTAAAGGATATTACCGCACAAAAAAAACAACAAGAAGAAATAAAATATTTAGCATTCCACGATACTGTAACGAAAATTGGGAATCGAGCCTATTTCCATAAGAAATTAAGAAAAGTTATAAAGAATGCTCAAACAATAAATAGTGAGTTTGCATTATTATATTTAGATTTAGACCGCTTTAAAGCAATTAACGATACACTTGGGCATTCGTCAGGTGATTACATATTAGAAGAAGTGGCACAGCGATTCCAATCATGTCTTCCATCACATACTTATGTATCAAGAATCGGTGGCGATGAATTTACAATCTTAATTGAAAACTATACTGACCATGATTCCTTATTTCAGTTATGTAACGAATTATTTGAAAGTATGAAAAAACCATTTGTCATACATGAACAAAAATTAAATGTATCACTTAGTATTGGTATCGCTATTTATCCACATTCTGGAATCGATGCCTCTACACTTTTGAAAAACGCTAATGTCGCAATGTATGATGCGAAAGAAAAAGAGCTTAATTCAGTCTCTATTTATGACGATGTAATCGCTAAAAAAATCGAAAGACGATTACGATTAGAGAAAGATTTACCAAACGCACTTCAAAATGAAGAATTATTCCTTTTATATCAACCTCAAGTTGACAGTGAATCTAACAAAATTATCGGTGCTGAAGCTTTGATCAGATGGAACCATCCCGAATTAGGTGTTATTTCTCCATACGAATTTATTCCTATTGCTGAAGAAACACTACAAATTATTCCAATAGGAAAATGGACATTACAACAAGCTTGTGAGCAAATGAAACGTTGGCATGCACTCGGGTATTCTCATTTAAAAATAGGAGTAAATTTATCTGCTAAAGAATTTGAACAAGAAGATTTTGTAAAGTCTATTTCATCTACTTTAGCAACTACAGGCTTACCAGCAAGTTCTCTCGATCTTGAATTAACAGAACGAATTGCAATGATGGATGAAAGAGAAACATTAATAAAACTGCGTACACTAAAAAATTTAGGAATTCACATTTCAATCGACGACTTTGGTACAGGCTATTCTTCGCTTGCTTACTTACCTTTATATCCAATCGATACTTTAAAAATCCCGAGGGAATTTATGACAATGTCTGAAACGTGTGAAGATGGAATGGAAATCATTAAAACAATCATCACATTAGCACATACATTAGAGATGTCGGTTATCGCTGAAGGTGTAGAAACGAAAGAACACGTGAATTTCCTTCAAAAAAATAAATGTCAGTTTATTCAAGGTTACTATTACAGTAAACCTATTTATTCTAATGCATTTACTAAGCTGTTAAAAAACGGTATTCGTCTATAGTATATAGCTCTATACAGAATATAATAGGCTACATAATAATGAATTTGAAAAACAAAAGGAAAGAAGATACCTTCTTTCCTTTTGTTTTTCTATTTAACTTTCTATTATTTCACCACTTCATTTATTAAATCTATTAATTGATGAATCCCCTCATCATTTGTTTTCTTATATCCATTCATGTTTTGAACATATCTCTCCTTATTTGCATATAGCCGGTTTACTGCATGTGTAAATGTACTATTACTTGCTCTGTCTTGAAGTAAAACTTCCGCATACCCTTGCCTAGAAAAATAGTCAGCATTTAAAACTTGATCCCCTCTACTGGAACCGTTAGTTAACGGGATAAGCAACATCGGTTTCTTCAAAAATAACAATTCAGAAATAGCAGTAGAACCCGCTCTGGAAACGACAACACTTGCCATATTCAATATATGCGGCAATTCTTCCCCTATATATTCAAATTGCATATAACCTTCCATGCCAATAGATGAATCTACCTTTCCTTTACCGCACATATGAACAATATTAAAACTTAATAATAATGTATCTAAACTTTTCCTTACCATATCATTTATCCATTTAGCCCCTTGACTCCCACCCATAATTAACAATACTGGCTTATCTTGCTGAAATTCACAATAACTTCTTCCTCGTAATACGTTACCTCTCTCAATTTCTTCCCTTACAATTGGTCCTACATAAACTTTTTTCTCGTTACTTACATTCTCCCCTGTATGAGGAAATGTTGTGCATAGTTTTGTAGCAAAAGGCAATGCTATTTTATTTGCTAACCCTAACGTACTGTCTGGCTCACGTATTACGATTGGTACATGATTTAACCATGCCCCTATAACTACAGGAACTGAAACAAATCCTCCTGCCGAAAAGATAACGTCTGGCTTCACTTTCTTAATTAATTTATAACTTTGTAAGCAGCCTTTTATAATTTTAAAAGGATCTTTAAAGTTCTCCCAATCCCAATATCTCCGAAGTTTCCCCGTTGAAATACTATTGTACTTAACATTTTGAACTAATAACTTTTCAATTCCATTTTGAGATCCAATATACTCAACCCTCCATCCTTTTTCCATAAATTTAGGAATCAATACCATATTAATCATAACGTGTCCTGCTGTACCGCCCCCAGTAAAGAGAATCTTTTTATTCATAACTTATATCCACCTTTATCATTAAAAATCTTGCTTTATATCAATCTATTACATGTAAGTAAACTTACTATTATTTATATAAATATTTAACTCAAATCCTATATCTTGCAAAAGATCTTTGATGAGTTCATAAAAATCATTTCCATACTCACTACATTCACACTGAGTAAAGACTTGGATTACAGGCCTAATTCCCGTCTCTACTGCTGGATTTTTCCGATTAACCTTTTCCACGTATGCTCGACATTTATTTATCGCCTCATAGATGTGCAAAACATGCGCTTCTTC
This sequence comes from Bacillus cereus group sp. N12, assembly GCF_016483575.1. Lineage (NCBI taxonomy): Bacteria > Bacillati > Bacillota > Bacilli > Caryophanales > Bacillaceae > Bacillus > Bacillus cereus group sp. N12. The sequence continues at coordinate 41,387 of NZ_JAEHBO010000024.1, read as the reverse complement.
ATCTTTCCAATCCAGCGTATCGACAATCGAAAGAAATAGTGTATTTTGATTATTTATTGCTTCATAACCATTCACATTCATATACTTCTTACACCCTTTTTTATTTTTCATTGCATGCAGATGTCACTGCACTTCGCATATTCAAGTACATCTTTTAATGATTGATGAAATTGAATTTCTGGGATCCAACCTAACTTTTTTATATCCTCTATTACTAAGCTCACATTTGAGCTGCTTCCACTATTCTCTGTTTCTTTTATAATAAAATGGAGCTGTGTTAATCTTTTATATTGTTCTAGTACATCTAATAAAGATCGTCTCACTCCTGATCCAATATTATATTGTTTCCCATTTATACCATTACGTAATAACACATGATACGCTTTAACCGCATCACGTACATCTAGAAAATCCCTACTATCTTTCAAACTGCTTACTTCAATAATCGCTTTACTCCTACCCGATTCTATATCTATCATTTTTTTTGCGAGAATCGAACAAATGCCATTCGATTCTCCTGGACCAATTAAGTTTGAGGGCTTTGCAATGATAATATTTGAATCCATTAATCCGCCCCAAGCCTCTGCAATAATGACTTGCATCGTTTTACTTAAACTATATGGATTTGAAACTTTTATGTTATTCATACTATCTGCTTGCAATGCAGATCCTATAACTAATGTTTTACAATGCGAAGCTTCCTGCTTAATCGCTTCTAATAAATACAAAGTCCCTATTACATTAATCTCCATGTATTCAAGAGAAGCTGTCCAAGACTCTATAACTGAATTTCTTCCTGCTAAATGCAATACATAGTCTGGTTTTATTTGTTTCATTACCTTCATTACTTCGCTCTTATTAGTTAAATCACAAGTAATACTATTTCCGATGTTTTCTCTATGTGGACGGTTTTGAAACATAGGAATTACATGAAAGCCCTGCTCTAAAAAATATTGGCAAGCATGTCTACCTGTGAAACCATTTGCACCAGTTATTAAAAGGCTTGCATTTTTTTTCATCGTAGAAATCCTCCCTTTAATAGCATTTGTTTCACCTCATCTTTTGCAAGTAAGTCTTGTTGAGAACTAAAACTCTTCACATCCACAAGCGGATAACTAGCATAATATTCTTGAAGTCCCTCTATAGGAATAGTCGGTAGTACCACAAAATAATTTTGATCAAAACTTATACTTGTTTTACTCTCTACTTCAGATAAAAGCATTTCACTTAATTTTTCACCTGGCCTTATCCCTACTTCTTTTATCTTCACGTATTCTTTTTTCGAATCTTCGATCAACACCTTTGCTAAATCTGTAATTTTACATGCCGGCATTTTCATGACAAAGATTTCCCCTCCTCTTCCGTCAAATGCTGCTTTAAATAACAACCGAACAGCATCTTCAATCGTTAAGAAAAATCTAGTCATATTTACATCGGTAATTCCTATTTGTGAAGACTTCTTAATTTGCTTTTTAAAAAGCGGCACTACACTTCCGCTCGTCCCTAAAACATTTCCACCACGAACACAAATGAATTTTGTTTTCTGCGTTTGCACATTCGCATGAACCATTAATTTTTCACCAATTGCTTTTGTCATCCCATACGTATTTGATGGATCCGCTGCTTTATCTGTTGAAACATATATAACTTTCTCAACTTGCATCTGGATAGATGCTTCAATTACATTTTGCGTACCATGTATATTTGTTTTTATAGCTTCATAAGGATAATACTCACATACTGGAACATGTTTTAAAGCTGCAAGATGGAATACATAATGTACATCTTGGCAAGCATAGACGAGTTGGTCTTTATCACGAATATCTCCAATGATAAATTTTAATCTAGTTTCATTTATAAACTGTTGCTGCATTTCAAACTGAACCGTTTCATTCCTTGAAAAAACTCTAATTTCTTTCGGTGATTTTTCTAATAATTGTTTTATAAGTTCATGTCCCCACGAACCTGTACCACCAGTAATTAAAATTATTTTATTAAGCATTTCTTTTCCTCCTGCTGTACATTTCATAAAAATTGTATTTATTAAAAGCTATTGAATTATTTTCAATTGATTCAAATCATAATTGTCATTTGTTACATTAAATTGACAAAATAAAAAAACAGAAACTATTAAGCATAGTTTCTGTTTTTTATTTCGCTTCATAACGGTAAGATTTTTTATACTATTTGCATGATAAATAAATTCCTTGTAAAAAACACCGCTCATTTATTTCTTATACTCGTAATAAAATAAAGTGAAACTTTATTTAGTGGGGGGCAGCCCGACCTTCACTGAACTTCTTTGCTTCCGCTGAATTTTGAGGTGGGGATCTTACTGCCCGGCAAATAGCAGGATAAATAGAATGATTCATAGCCAATAATCACGTTTAAACTTATGAAAAAGGGAGGTAACGGAATGGACCGAAGCAATTCAAATCATACATATAACGGACCTTCCAAAGCACTGCCTCTCTCCCTATTTGATGTAAAAAATGAATTGAAACAAAAAAGCAAACTCATTCATTCTGACACCATGTATACATTAACGAAAGAAGAGCAATTCATCATCAACAATATAAAAATACAGACAGAACAACTAAATAAAAATAATGTTACGAGAACACGCGCGTACTACCAATTTTACATTCGATATCCAGAAATACATTGGGCACTACTTGGACATATGGTATCACGTAACGGTGGTTGGAATATGACTGATTTAAAAGGAGACTTATATACGAAACTTTTATCAGAGAAAGATCAAATTACATTTTTTTCTTTTTTAGAAAGAGGGAATTGGCTCATTTTTCAAGATGTATATCCTCAATTTTTACTTTATGAACAAAGTGTTAAAAAAGCAAAAAAGCTATTTCATCTTCTCCCTCACCTAAATGTTTCTACATTTATGGAAACGATGTGGAACGATTTTTGGAAAACTGGGAACAAAAAAACATTAGCAATCGCAACTATTATTAATGAGCAAAACTACTTAGAAAAAAGAGTGATTCAAAATGCACACTTTCAAAAGACCGTACTCAATAGTATCGGATTTAAACTCTTTGATTTCTTTCAGTTTAATCATATCCTTTTCCCTTTCTACGAAAATAATACAAATCAAAAAACTTTATTAATTGGCGATACAATGAAACATTTTACTTCCTTGCATGAACGAATCTTAATTGGAAAAAGGTTGTATTCATTATTATTTCGAGATACACATATTTTATCTCAAATCATATATTGGGCTGAGCATCATCCACATACAGGCTCAAGGAAAGATTACTGGCCTCATTTATTTTCAAGTGTAAATGAATCTTTTTCCCGTGAGTTTTATAAACGCCGCATAAAGAAATGCCAGTTACGTAGTGGCGCATATCGTATATACAGCCCTGCACTCATCTATGCATGGCGAGATATGAAGCATGAAGAAGTTGAAAGTGAAGATTGGTTTACGGACTGGCAAGTTGTAAATTACTTAGTGGATAAGGAGGAAAATATGAATGGAAAAATTACAGAAGACTACTGCAAAACACTCGAAAAAATTGAACTGGCAATTCTCGCAAAGAAAAATGTCCTCCTTCGAGAAGAAGAATAATTTTCTAGCATTAGCAGTTACAATCTTACTCTCTTCAATTATCGGAACTTACTTAGATGCTTTCTTTGTCCATAAGCACATATATTTCTTTCCAGTTAGGCCCTTCCCATCCATATTTTCAGTTAACATTGGCTTTACGTTGTTTGTACTACCGATTTTAACAATCATTTTCATACAAATTTCAAAAACATTATCTGCCGTTTCTAGAACTATATTTATTATTTCCATAGGTATTTGTGCTAGCATTTTTGAACAAGTTGCTGAAGGTTTAGGTTTATTTATACATAGTGCAGACTGGAACCATACATATTCTTTATTTGGTTATATGGTGTTCCTTTCTTTTATTTGGAAAGTATATAATTGGATACAAAAATAAAGAGACCATTATAGGTCTCTTCTTAAGCATACTCTTCAGTTACTGCTAATGGTGCAAACGTTTGAAGACTTTTAGAACGTAAACGATAGGCAACAACTTTCTTCTTATATTGCCTTATTACATCAACATGTTCTTCATAACTATATATCGATAATGTAATTACTCTTTTTCCTTTTTTCGTTTCAATGATTATCGGCGTGCCTTCACCTTGTGGCGGAAAATAATGTTTATCTAAAAATAAAGCCTCGTTAAAATCATTTATAACTTGCAGTTTCATTTCGCCCTCTATATTCTTTCCATCTAGCGATACAGTCGTATGTTCTTCATCAAGTTTTTGATGTAATTCAAATCTACTAATAATGGATTCTACAACAGAAGTTGGCATACTAGAAACTAGAACTTTAATGGCACCAAAAATAAATAATGTAACTATAAACCATGTTGTCACTTTTATCATCTCCATACATTTTAAAATAAGTAGCATTATACTTCTTATTACAACTTTTAAAATATAAATTTCGTTCCATAAGGTATTAATATACTAATGAGTATTCCTGTTACAATCATCGTTACTGAACCGATAGTCGCTTCTTTCTCGCCTTCCTTCACGAGTCGACTCACACCGATAATATGTGATGCGCAGCCCATCCCCACTCCTTTTCCAATCGTACTTGTTATCCGGAAAAACTTAAGTACTGTCGGTCCGATAATAGCACCTGTTATTCCTGCAACAACTACAAAACTAGAAGTCATAGTTGGAATACCACCAATTTGATCCGCTAATGAAATAGCAATTGGCATTGTCGATAATTGCGGAAGAGTTGTTAGTATAAATTCCTTATCTATATTCAAAATCCCACCAATCACTACATTCATACTCGTTAAAGCCACTATACCTATCAATACGCCAATAAGTATCGATAAAAAGTTTTTCATAAGTATCTTTCGTTCTTTAAATAGAGGTATGGCTAACGCTACAATTGCAGGACTCAAAAAGCCTGAAAGAACGTCCCCACCATTTTCCTTATACTCATGATGAGAAATGCCAAACATCAGAAATAAGCAAATCATAATTGCTGTAACTGTTAATACTGGTAACATAAATGGAAACGTATATTTTTTATACAGCTTTGTCGCAAATAAATATATGACTACAGTAATAAGTATTAAGACCATTTGAATCGTGCACCTTGTCGATTTTATTTTTTGAATGTTACTAATAATTGACTTACATACCCTGAAACAATCAATGTTACTACCGTACTTGCAACAACTAAAAGGAATATAATACTTCCTGTACTTAAAAGAAAAGATCCATATTCCATTAATCCTGTTGTCGAAGGAATTAAAAATAACGGTAAAAATACGATTAACTTTTCTGCCCCTAACTCAAACCACTTTAATGGCAAAATACGAGTAGAAAGGAGTAGAAACAGCATTAACATTCCTATTAAACTTCCTGGCATCGATAGATGGAATATTCCCTGAATCCACGTACCAGCTAAGCTAAACACATATAGCACGCCTACTTGAAGTAAAAGCGTCACATACTTCATTTCTTCCCCTCATTCCAATATTACGCATCACTATTATGAAATTTCGTTTAGCGTTTCCGCAAACCTCGTAATTCCAAGTTGGATTTGTTCTACATTTACTCTCCCAAAAGTAAAACGAATATATTCACTTTTAGAACCTAAAACACTTCCAGGGACAAATGCTACACCATTCCGTATAGATTCACCTAATAAATGATATTCATCAAACGTTCCTTGTACTTTGCACCATACATGTATTCCACCCTCTGGAACAAAAAATTCAACGCGGTCCCCTAATATTTCTTCAAGCTTTCTAATTAACTCATCTCTTCTTTGTTTCAATTGTCCACGAAGCATTGTAATATGCGTATGAAAATCTTCTGATTCTAAAAATTGATTTGCTACCCACTGTGTAAATACACTATGACCAAAATCAACTTGTTGCTTCGCATCTGCTAAACGTTCTATTACGCGCGTAGGACCAATTACCCAGCCAATACGTAATCCTGACGCAACAACTTTTGATAATGAACTTATATAAAGAACATTCCCATTCTGATCCATTGATTTTAATGTTGGATTCACTTCTCCATTAAAAGAAGTTAAACTATATGGATCATCCTCTACAATCGGTATACCGAATTCAGAAGACAGTTCTAAAATCTTTTTACGCCTCGCTAACGAAAGCACAGTGCCCGTCGGATTTTGATAATCCGGATTCAAAAACACCATACGAATACGATGCTTTTTGTGCAAATCGATTAAGTCATCTGGATTCATTCCATGCTCATCAACAGGTAAATGGAATATATTTAAACCGGCCGATTTAAACATGGGAAGCGAGAAACAATACGAAGGATCTTCAATTGCAATGGCATCGCCCGGTTTTAATAAGCATTGAACGATAAGATTAAGTGCCTGTTGTGCTCCAGACGTAATCAGAATCGAGCTTGATTCTGATTCAATTTGTTTGTATTGCTGAACATGTACTGCAATTGTTTTTCTCAACATCTCATTTCCAAGTGGATGGTCATAACCGAGGTTTTCCATAAATGTTTTCTCCGACAAAATCGTTCGAAATCTATCGCTCGGAATTAATTCTGGTGACAATTCTCCACTCGCTAAATTAATTAAGTCATCTTTTTGTGTTTCCGTTCGAATTTGTTGAACAAGTGGTACGTTAGGTAAGAACGATCCATCCTCAACGTACCTCCCCCAGTTCGGTATTCGTTTATGTGACACACCCCATATGTCTGTATTCACCCGAGTTCCGCTTCCTTTTTGCCGTTCTACTACTCCAAGTGATTTTAACTCTTCATATGCAGCTACTATTGTGCTCCGGTTCACTTGTAATTCCTTTGCTAGCATACGCTCAGAAGGTAACTTGCTATCAGAAGGAAATTCACCTGAAGAAATACCCCTTTCAATATAATCAGCAATTTGTTTATATACGGGTGTCTTATCTGCACGATTTGGTTTCCATTCCATCTAGTTCCCTCCTCTCAAAACGAACTATCCCTTACTCATTAATAACAGTATTTACTGTAACAATCGTATTAATTAAGCGCATGATTTAAAAATGTTTCTACCGTCATATTAAAGCTAGTTGGCTGCTCTAAATAAGGTAAATGTCCACTATTTTCAAACTCAATGAAAGTCGTATTTTTTAAATGTATTTCAAACTCTCTTACATATTTCTCAGGGACAAAATCATCATTTCCCCCTCTTATTATTAAAACAGGACATGAAATATTTGCAAGAAACGGTCTCTGATCATAATCAACTAATTCAGCAAATAATCTTTGAATATGCAATGGGTTAATAGACTGTAAAGATTGATAAAATCCCCGGACAATCCCTTCATTATCTGCTACTCCCATCGCCTTCAATAATGTATCCGCCCATGTTTTTCCGTTATCCTGTAAGCTAAGTAAATCATATACTTCAAGTCGCTCTTTACGATCCTTTAGTTCCAAATAAGGAAATGCATTTACAACAATTAAGCTAGAAACAAAGCTTGGATATTGTATAGCAAAATCAATTCCTACTCTAGCCCCTTTTGAAAGACCACAAATGACTACTTTTTGTAGCTTTAAATAATCGCATAACTCATACAAAACATTTGCATATTCTTTAAAGCAAATTTCTAGTCCTTCAGATTTCCCATGCCCAGGTAGATCTATTGAAATCACTGTCCAATTCCCCTTGAAATATCGCCTTTGATATAACCAATTATTTGCGTTTCCTCCAAGACCGTGTAAAAATAATATGACGGGACCCGATCCTTCTATATTATAAAAAACCTTTCGATTCTTATATTCAAAATACATATTCATCACCTTCAGCTATAGCATCACTTATTTTTATCTTTGAATGGGTATATCCAAAACGGTTCTCTCTCTAACCACTCGACTGTTTCCGGAACACCATCTTCATACTTTCTTTTCAGTTCTGTTACCTTAGTCGCAAATTGTGATGCATGTGCTTGCAATGCGTCCAACTTTTTTGGAACATATTCTTTTACTTCATTTTTAAAACTTGGTGGCCCTATTTCTGCTTCATGATTATTTGAAAAAGCTACAGCATAAAATGTTGGCCTCTTATTTTCCGGAATATTAGCTAACGCCCTGGCTACTGCTTCTCCTGTTGCATTATGATCTGGATGCACTGCATATCCCGGATAAAAAGAAATGACTAACGAAGGATTCAATTCTTCCACACAATTTTGTATTACACTTCTTAATTCTCCCGGAGTTTCAAATTCAAGCGTTTTATCACGATATCCCATCATACGTAAATCTTTAATCCCTAAAATATTAGTTGCGCTCTTTAGTTCTTTCTCTCTTATAGCATATAATGATTCACGTGTTGCAAAAGGAGGGTTTCCCATCGCTCTCCCCATTTCGCCAAGCGTTAAACAAACATAAGTAAGAGGAACATTCTGCTGAGCATAAGCTAAAATTGTACCAGCCACGCAATATGATTCATCATCTGGATGCGGAAAAACAATTAAAACGTGGCGCTCATTTTTTATCAAAGTACTACTCCTCCATCATACACAATATGAATGTGCTCCTTTAAAAAGTTATTAAATCACTACCGCATACCACGTTACCCCAACAAGTAGAACGAAAAGAAGGATAATATAGATAGTCGATAAGTTTTTCACATTTCTCTTTGTAGACTTGCCGTAATTCTCCTCCACATTTCGTGCAACTAGTACGGTCCCAAACAGCGATACAATTACAATAATAACTACTAGTGAAATTGCAAAACTCATTGTATTTTCACCTCTCTAAGGCCAGTCTATTTTAATTAAGAACTTCAATAAAAAACTTCCTCTTTAAAGCATCAAAAAAATACTACCTTTCTTCTCTTATCATAATGGATGTTTGTAAAAAACGGACCAACCACTTTTATATTTTTTTGCTCATCCACTTCAAAATAAAAAACAACCAATCACTTAGATCAGTTGCTTTTTCAAAAGGTTATTTGTATTCATTTTTCACTTGAAATGAATTCGATTTAAAAGTTTCGTCTTTTCTTAATGAAACATTGATTGCGATAGCTCGAAAATTGTTCCATTTACAAGAAAAACTGTATTTTCAATAAGAAGCGACGTATTTCACCGCTTCTTACTATGACCATATTTACTATTTTACAAGTAACTTATTCGCTCTTATAACTTCTTGATAAAGTAATGGTGACCATTTTTCATTTATATAATCTTGTATTACCCAGCCCACTCTCGTAGGATTCTTTTGCTTCATATAATTTGCAATTTCAGGATTTATGTAGGACGCATAATAATATGGACTATTCCATGCTGTACCACCAGAAGACAAGCTTGTAAAATTAATATATAGATGATTAGCATCTTCACTATTGTTAATCGTTTCATTTAATGTATCTTTAATAGCGTTTACTTTCTCATCATACCTCACTTTATATTTATCTTGTACTGTTACATTTACATTTTGATTTATAGTTGAGGTAAACGTCTCATTGTCTGGCCAATAGAAATTATTATATCCCCCAGATTCATTACTACCACTATATCGTTTTAGTAATACAATTTTCCCACGAGCATCTCCAAGCTTTATATTCCCTTCTGTTTTTAAAAAGATTGGATCACGAAAATAATTTTTCTCAAACGTACTACTAAATGAGCTTTCCGCCCCTTTCATATCCTCATACTCTTTTTTTAAAGACATAATAATCGTTTCACTTGGATTATCTTTTAAAAATTGTTTCGCTTCGTTTATAAATTCGTGCAGTGTTACATAAAGATATAATGGCCCATGATGAAGAACTATCGTATTATCATCTGTTAAACGCCCTCTTATATCAAAAATTCTAGCTCCATGATCCATTTGATAACGAAAATCATATTCTTGCGTCATTCCCCACACTTGCTTTATCGGATTTTGCAACTTGAACGTTCCACTATCATGTGTTCCTGGAATTGAAATTCGTGCTAACGGTATGTCATCATTTATAGGTTTCATCCATCTAGACCAATTTTCAAGCTCATTAATAGAGCTAGCTGCAACGGTTTTCTTATCATTGAAAGCAAATACAAAGGCGCTAAGTACCATACTACATATGAATAACTTCAAAATAAACTTCTTATTGTTCATTATTATTCCTCCCTTTTCTGTTTTACATCAAACTTATTGAATATAATATAATCTGGTGAGTAAAAAATAAATGACATTTCATAAATATGAAATATTGCATAGAAGTAACGTTTAACTAATCGGACGAATACGAGGTGGAATTCTTACTGCCGACAAATTGCGAGATAAAGTAAAAAAACATTCACGTATCCTGAATTAAAATAATCGAAAGGAACTTCATCTGAAGTTCCTTTCGATTATTTTATATTTAATACATATGAACCATCTTTATTCTCATACTTATAGACATATAAATAATATTTACCTGGCTTTGCATTATAGGTTCCTTTAACTACATTTCCTTCATTTTCACCATATGCTACATAGTTATTTACATCCGATTCATGATGAAGTACCCATGTCATTCCAATATTTTTTTCATTTAGTAGAGAGATATTAATAGTTTCTGGCGAGTCAATTTGGAAAGTAAATACATCTACGTTATCACGATTATGTAGTGTCCCTTTCATTGGTGTATGAAAGTTAATTTTATTTGCCTGTTTAGGTTCATTATTTGGTTCATTTTCTGTTACTTGTAACTCATTCCCACCGTTTAGTTCTCTTCGTTCATACCCTAAATTTACTAGGATAGACTTCAAATCCGGTAAAACACCAATTTTATCTGAATATGGATCTTTAGACTTCGTTCCAGTGTTATGGTTACTTAATATCGTTCTCAATTCACTTGGTCTATATGGTTGTCCTACATTTTCTTTAGCAATACTTTGTACTAAAGTCGCTGCTCCAGCAATAATAGGCGAAGCACTAGACGTGCCACTAAAGCTGGATGTATAAAGATTTACAGCACTTCTACTTTGCTCAGCTGTAGTTGTATCTACGTTTTCTCCCCAGCCATACACATCAATACGGCTTCCATAATTCGAAAACCACATACGTTCATGAGGGAAAGATGAAGAACCCGCTCCTACCATAATTGCACCCGAATCTTTAAAATCTTTACTATTACGATTTAAAACTTGTTTACCATTTCTATCTTTAAATTGATCTAAATCATTCCAACCATTTGCTCCAGCCTCTATAATTACAACACCCTTATCTGTACCCGCACGAATTGCATCAAAGATATCTGGTTGTACTTCAACAGGTAAATATTTATCACCATATCCATCAAAAGAAGCTTGTGCCTCTAATAATAAAACATCCCCAGCTTCTAAATGATTTACAGCACTTAATATTGCATCAGCTGTATTATACTGTCCGTTATCTCTTATTTGAGAAATCACTTTTGCTTTCGCTTTTGGTGCAATCCCAATATTCCCTACTTCATTATCTTCAGATGATACAATTCCTAGTACAGACGTCCCATGACCGACATGTTGATCTATATTTCTTCCAGACATCAATTCAATATTTCGATGTACTAAATCCTCATGATTTAATAACCAACCATATTCCATATCAACAAAGGTTACATCATTTCCATTACCGCCTTGAACGCCCCAGGCGAAGGGTGCATTAATACCGTATGGTGCTGCTTCAAGATAACCTTGTTTATTAAATCTAGGATTATTATTAGGAGTAAGAGATACACTTAATTGTTTCACTTCAGGCGGTATTATTTTTTCTTGTTTCTTCATATACACATCTTCTATTAAAGAAGATGCTTTTAACTTATCTACTAGTGTTTCTTCACGCCCATCATTTTTGGTTTGAAGAATATAGTAGTTTAATAGGCTTGTAGATACATTATTAGGTGCTTTCACTTCAAGATTTTGTATTTCTTCCGGACTTACAGATGTGAATAGACGAGTAAATGTTACATCTGGATATTCTGCCAAAAAATCTTCTAATACTTTATCGTTCGTTTCAGATTGTATCTGTTTTTCAATACCATCTTCATATGGTAATTTCAAATCTGCACTGAATTTTACAATGATTTGTTTATCTGTTTCTTGTTCTATCCCTAATTTACTCTGCTGTTCTATAGAATCAGCAGTTACAATATTAACACTGTCCCCTATTCCTAAAAATGTTGAGACGATCACAGCTGAAACACCTACTCTTTGAAACATTTTCATTACATAAATCCTCCTAATTCATAACAATTAATAATCATTATATTAATCTATAATGATTTTATTTCTATAACATATTACCTTTCTACTAAATAGATTATAGTAAGCAGCAATATGAACTTCAATGTATTTTCATATGCAATATTTCATATTTGAATCCTATATGGATGTAAATAAAAAACTTATAATGATTATTTATTTTATATGTGCTAATATACTTACATTAAAATATTTATATTCCCATATTCTGAATTACATTATGCAACAGTTATACCTTACTTTATTAGGAGGATTTACAATGAAATTATTAAAACTAAAACATATAATTCCTTTATCTGCAGTAGCACTTACATTCGTATGTAATCAAAGTACAGCTGAAGCTTCCACCATTCATACAGTAAAAAAGAATGATACACTTTGGGGCATTAGTAAACAATATGGAGTTTCCATACAAGCCATTAAACAAGCGAATAATAAAGGAAACGATCAAGCTTTTATTGGAGAACAGTTACATATTCCAGGATCTATGAAATCAAATGAGGTTACAGTTCATCAAAACGAAAAAACTACGAACACTTCTGGACAAATTATTTACCAAGTACAACCGGGAGATTCATTAGAAACGATAGCAAAGCGCTACAACGTAACCGTTCAATCTATAAAACAAATTAACAACACAATCGGTAACAAGCTTTATACAGGTCAACATTTGAAAATTAATTCCAGTATTTCCGAAAAAGAAAAAGACTTAATGGCACGCTTAGTTACCGCTGAAGCTGGTGGCGAATCATATAAAGGAAAAGTAGCTGTAGCAAAAGTTATCCTAAATCGAGTAAATGCAAAAGGGTTCCCAAATACAATAACAGGCGTTATTTATGAACCTATTAAATACGGATATGCATTTACTCCTGTTACAGATGGAAGAATTAATCAGCCTGCAAGCGCTGAAGCAAAAATGGCTGTAGAAGAGGCTATCTCCACAAAGGGAATACATTCTGATTGGCTTTATTTCTACAACCCAAAAACATCAACAGACAAATGGATTACGACACGTCAAACAGTAGCAGTAATCGGTAACCATGCCTTCGCTAAATAAAACTATACTTCCCTTCTAATTTATGCACTTAACAACTTTTTCAAATGATGAACAGACCTTTTTACTGAAAAGGTCCGTTCTTTTTATATGTAGACTTTTATGAATCATATGAAAAAGTGATTATTTAAAACGATATCTCCGTTCAAATAAAAACATTTATACTTCATCCACCACTTAGAGAAATTGAAAAAGTATAAAGTTCAAAAACTTTTTCTTTATTCATAAAAGCTATTTCTTAACTTCATAAAAGTGTTATACACTAGGAAAATAGTAAACAAACTATTCGTTAGCAGGTGAAAGAATATGTATGATGTTACAATTATCGGCGCTGGAGTAAGTAGCATTTTTATGGCTTATTCATTAGCCAAAAGTAACAAAAACATTTTAATTCTTGATAAAGGTAAACCGCTAGAACATCGAAATTGTCCTTTAGATCAAGGAAAAACGTGTGACTGTAACATATGTGATAAATATTTCGGTTTTGGTGGCTTAGGAAAGTCTGAAGGAAAATTTAATTATACAAATGGATTTGGAGGAGAACTCGAACAAAAAGTAGGTAAAGAAGGTTTTATGCAACTCATGGCTGAAGTAGATGAAATTCTATGTCAGTTTGGTGGAAATTCAGTTTCAAAATATTCTACAGAAACTGTAAATCTCACTAAGAAAGCTGCAACTTGTGGTTTACAAATGTTAACAACAGAAGTAAGGCATCTTGGTACTACAATTTCCAGTACCATTTTTCAGCAACTCTATGAATTTTTACTTACGAAAATAAATATCCAATTTCATATAGATGTAGAGCATATTATGAAACAGAAAGATCATTTTAATATAACTACAAATCAAGGAACAGTTCAATCTAAGCAACTCGTATTTGCAACGGGGCGCTCTGGGGCAGATTGGTTAAAAGAAATGTGCACTTCTCTAAGTATTTCTCAGGAACAAACACGTGTAGACTTAGGGATTAGAGTAGAAATGAAAGAACATCAATTACGTTCTATATTAAAAGATACTTTTGAAACGAAACTTTCTTATCAAGGTGAAAATTTCACAGCAACTACTTACTGTATGAATCCAAAAGGACGCATTATTCGAAAGTACGAAGAAGGTTTAGTTATGCCTGACGGTCAAAATTTTCGAGAGCAAGGAACTGGCACTCCTAACTTAAATTTCACTTTGTTTATCCCGCGCTATTTCACAACTCTTAAAGACGCCAATATATATGCAAACTCAATTATTAAAGGCATTAATCAAGGACGAGATCGGATTGTTATACAGCGCTTAGAGGACTTATTAAAGAAACAACCTACAATGGAAAAAGATATGAAACATAATCGTATACAACCTACACTACACGGAGATTATGGAGATTTGCATAAAGAAATTCCTCCATTATATATTGACGGACTCAAAGAATTTTTATTACGCTTAGAACATTTTATCCAAGAACCTATCGATAAAGATACTTTATTATATGGAATAGATGGAAAGTTCTATGCCCCTACGATAAAAATCAATAACCATTTTGAAACAAGTATGAATGGGCTATTTTTAGTTGGAGATTGTTCAGGTGTTACTCATTCATTATCTCAAGCAGCTGCAAGTGGTCTATATGTTGGAAAATATTTATCTGATATGTGAACTCTTTCATTACACTACTAGTCAAACGGTTTACGTTTCACCACCACTTTACTTAATGAAATGATTATCCTACAAAGAAGCATGATTTTACGGGATATATGAAAAACTACATTCTATGTAGAATGTAGTTTTTCATATAACCGTTTACTTTAAACTCACCTTTTATTCAAATTCCAACTCATTGAATGTCAATAGTTTAAAAAGCGTCTATTCCTTTTCACTTTCATTTGTTCGATATTTTGTAACATCATCATAGTGTTTAATATGTTAGGATGTCTATAAGTCACTTTCACTACAAATATGACTTTTTCTGCTTCGCATCTAAAAAATTAAATTTATGTTACTTCGCATTTAAATTCCCCATTGTATGTATAGGAACACTGCAAATTATTACCATTAGAAAACATAATTTAAATGGTTCACCCTACTATAATAGTTATAAAAACATAACATATAACCTTAGTTAAATAAATTTTATAAAGAAGGTGTAAAAATGAAGAATAAAATAAATTTACAAATGCAAAATATAAGCTTTGTTATCATAATTGCTTTAGCAGTATGGTTAAAAACATATCTTATTACGCGATTCAGTTTTGATTTAAAAATTGAGTCTTCTACACAAGAGCTTATTTTGTTTATTAGTCCTCTCGCTGCATCGTTAGCATTTGTTGGATTAGCATTATTTGCAACTGGTGAAAAGCGAAATTATATAGCGCTATGTATTAATTTCTTATTAACGATCGTACTTGTCGGAAATGTAATGTTCTATGATTTTTATAGTGATTTCGTTACGTTACCAGTACTTGGACAAACATCAAACTTTGGCCAATTAGGCGGTAGTATTATAGAAATATTGAACTACAAAATTATACTCGCATTCGTAGACATTATTTTCTTCTTTATTTTATTAAAAAAGAAGACATTGGTCTTTAAAACAGAACGTGTAACACATTCTACACGCTTACTATATTTCGCCTTAACAATTGCTGTATTTTCTGCAAATCTGCATCTTGCAGAAAAAGAACGCCCTGAATTATTATCGAGATCCTTCGACCGAGTAATGCTTGTCAAAAATTTAGGACTATACACTCACCAAATATATGATTTAACGCTGCAAGCAAAAGCAGGATCACAAAAGGCACTCGCTGATAGTAGTAAATTACAAGAAACTGAAAACTACGTAAAAGCAACCCAAAGTGAACCAAATCCTAATATGTTTGGCGCAGCGAAAGGAAAAAATGTAATTGTCGTTACTCTTGAATCCTTGCAAACCTTTTTAATAGGAGCATCCGTCAATGGTCAAGAAGTTACACCTTTCTTGAATGAATTCATAAATGAAAGCTATTACTTTGATAACTTTTTCCACCAAACTGGACAAGGAAAAACATCCGATTCTGAATTTCTAATAGATACATCGTTGTATCCATTAAACCGTGGAGCTGTATTCTTCACACACGGAAACAATGATTATACTGCAACTCCAGAAATTTTACGTGAACAAGGTTATTTCACTTCTGTATTCCATGCGAATAACGCAACATTTTGGAATCGTAACATTATGTACTCAGCTCTTGGTTATGATCGTTACTATAATGAACTTGATTACAAAATCACGCCCGAAACAAATTTAAATTGGGGATTAAAAGATATAGAATACTTTGATCAATCAGTAGATATGTTAAAAACGATTGATCAACCATTTTACGCTCGTTTCCTTACTTTAACAAACCATTATCCATTTACGTATGATGAAGACACAAAATTCATTGAACCATATAACTCTGGTAATGGCGTATTTGATCGTTACATCGTAACATCACGTTACTTAGACGAATCCATTAAAAACTTTATTGAGCGTTTAAAGGCCGAGGGGCTTTATGATGATTCTATTATTGTATTATACGGTGATCATTATGGCATTTCTGAAAAACATAACCGTGCAATGGCGCAGTTTTTAGAAAAAGATCAAATAACAGAATTTGATACTTTACATTTACAACGTACACCTTTATATATTCATATCCCTGGACAAACAAAAGGTCAAACGATTTCAAAGCCTACGGGACAAATTGATGTGAAACCTACTATTCTAAATTTATTAGGGATTGATACTACGAACGATATCCGTTTTGGTCACGATATGTTTTCAGATGAATATACAGGATTTGTTGTTTTACGTGATGGTAGCTTCGTTACAGACAAATATGCATACAAAAACAACACTTTTTATGACCGCATAACAGGTGAAATTGTAGATTTACCAAAAAAAGAAGCTCAAGCACTCATTAACCGTGCACAAAATGAATTACGTATGTCTGACAAAATTATTGAAGGCGATTTATTACGTTTCTCAGAAAGTAATAAAATTAAAACTGGCCAAGTAAAAACTAAAATTAAAGAAACTGAAAAATAATCTATATATGCGAAAGGAGCAACTCATTACGGTTGCTCCCTTTTTCCCCTCTTATAACAACGGATATAAACAAAAAAACAACTCCAAAATCCACTTTTGGAGTTGTTTTACGTTTATTCTATGCTTGTTTCTAAATTTAAATCTGTATAGGCATTATACTCACCTATATTTAAGATTACTTCACATTGACGTAATCTCAATTCAAAGAGCGTTATAGAATCATGATACACTTCAGGATTTGATTTCATTTTATGTAATATCTCTTGTTTTTCTTGTATTTCTAACTGCGTATTTTCTACAGCTTGTTTCAAGGAGTTAAATGGATTTCTAAAGAACATATTAATATCCCGCTCTTGTGTATTTTCAAACAGCTCAAATTGCAAGAAAAATTTCTTCATAATAGAAGCCGTTACTTCTGTATAATCTTCATTTTCTATATACTGTTTATATTTGTTATATAGCATAGATCTATTCTTTGGAAGAACCCCAAATAATTTGCCGGCACTTTTCAGTAAAAATTGCGCTGGCGTAAATCGGCGTAAAATATTTACTTCTTCCATTTGTATTCTAGTCGTCATTCTATCAGTATCTCTGCGCCAGTCATCAAGCACTTTAAAGTCACATTCTAATTGTATTCGATTTTCTCCAAATAAAGAATTAAGTCCTTCACTGAGTTCTTCTAAGTGCGATTGACTTTGAAGTAACTCATTATTAGAAGTTTCAATCCAATTTTGCATAGAACGAGCAAAGTTAGGTAATACAGTTTGTTCTAAATATTTGTGTACTCTTTCGTTCATTGCTGTATTTAGTTCCATTTCAATGTTTCCAAAATCGCTTTCTTCACTGATTAAATCAGAACAACTCTGCAGTAGCTTCGGAATATGTTCAGTAAGACCATTCGTAATTTCTGTTTTCATTGTACGATACGATTGTGTAATGATATGAATTTTTTCCCTCTCAAAAGCAGTAAGGTTATTAATACTACCATTTAATTTAACTAACATATCTTCATTCCAATTCATAGCATCCACTAGATTGTTTTCCTTCTCAACGCGTTTATCTAAAAGGTATGTAATTGTTTTTCGAATGAAAAACAATAGCTTTTCAGTACGATCTGCATCGATATTTTTATAGTTAAAGTTAAAACGAATAAACTCAGTTAAATCATTTAGTTGTTGATTACTTGTATATAACGAAGAGTAAGGGAAAAGTCTCGCTTGCGGGAAATACGCGTTTATTCTCGCTTGCGTATCATGTAAAACTCTTTTTACTTCTGCTTCACTGTAAATGTTATCGATTTTATTTAATAAGAAATGAATTTGTAGATTTGGTGTATGTTCTTGAATACTTAATAGAATGTCACGTTCTTTGTCAGTAAAAGGTGAATCCGCATTCAATACGAACAATAATTCGTCTACAGAATTCAGATATTCAAATATCTCATCTCTAGTATCGTTATTTCTATTAAAGCCAGGTGTAACTACAAATGTAAGTTTATTTTCACTTAAAAATTTGCATGGTAGTTTAAATTCAACACACGCTCTATCTCTATACGTTTGGTGGTGTAAAGACATCATATCATGGTAATCAGAGAAATTCTCAGTTGTTGTAATTGCTGAGTCTGTTATAGCGTTAATTTCTGTATGAGCATCATTTTTTAAAACCACTACATTTGAAATTGAGTTTTCTAATATATTTTCTCCTACTATAGAGTTAATAAATGCAGTTTTTCCATTTCCTGAAGTGCCCGTTACTAAAATACGATTTGTTCTTAAATCTGCAAGTTCGCTAACTAACCATCTAAATCGGTGACCCATTTCTATATCATGCTTTTGTGCCCACTGTGTAATAGATTCAAAAAGATGTAAACTATACTCTAAGCCATCCACATGATTAATAGAATACAACAGTAGGTTTTCTGCATTTTTTATATTTGCTACATCTATTTTGGAAGGGAAAATCTCATCCCATGCCAATACAGCTGCTGATGGAAATACAGCATAAGAAGAATTGACTACCTTTAACCAATTTGTTAACAGATTTGGAATGATATCATGTAATTGTCTAAGCGTATATTGGCCTTGAATTAATTCAAAATACGTTTCTTCGTAAAGAGAAGAAATTTTGTCCCATATATCGGACGAATGTATTTCGATATGTAAGAAAAACTCATTTATTGTGTTAAGCCATAATAAGTAATTTTGTTCATTTTTATAACTGTTCCAAAGTGATGATACAATTTGTGTAAATTGCACTTGATCTACATGATTTAATGTAACTAATACTTCATGAAAATAGTCTGGTGAAATATTTTTAGTAAATCCTTTATCGATATACCCTTTTAGCACCTCAAACCAAGGATAAGATTCTGTTCGAACCAGCTCATTCACAGCAAGCTCTACTGCACTATCAAAATCTTGCTGTTCTTCATAAAAAGAACGGGCAATTTTGGTGACATTCGGATAATCGGGATTTAAAGAAACCGCCTCTTTAATTACAGCGAAAGCTGAGTCAAAATTATTTTGCTCGATGTAAAGAGAAAGTAGTTGCAGTCCAATTTCAGTCATCAATATTTTGTTATCAGTAGTAATGGAAGTATAAACCTCTTCAGCAACTGATAGTCGGTTTAGTTCAAAGTAAGCATCCGCAATGTTTTTTTGTGCCCATGGTGCTAGTTCGTTGCCAACTTTCTCCCATTTGAAAATAGCTGATTCAAAATCTTGATGGTGATAATAAAATTCACCTTGTGCAAAACGAATATAAGACCCATCGGAAATTTCATGTTTTTCTTCGTTTACATAAACTTCCCCAAGTACGTCAAGAGGTGGTTTTGTTTCATTCTCCATTAGGAATGTTTCATAATACATCTTTTTTATTAATTGTTTTTCTATTCTCATCTTTTCCCCCACTATATCTTGAAAACACACTTTTAAGATATGTCAATACTTTTTTTATGTATGCTTTTTATCTTAACAAAGAATTTCTTTTGGAAAATTTCATTTTCCTTTCATTTTTCAAGTAAGATTGAATTTTTATGAGAAAAGTTTCAATTCTTTTTCAATTCGCTTTCAGTTGTGAAACAACATTAAGTGTTCCTAATAACCTAATAACACTATAATATTCCGCATTATATTATCAGGAAAACTATATATATATTACATTATAAAAACAATCTATAACGAATATATATGCATTGTTTGTTTCACCGATAAATAAAAAAACTCACCACATAATGGTTATTAGATAGACCAATATGCTACGTCCTTTCAGAATTTCAAACACACCACGATAACTTAAACAACAATAATAGTGAACGGCTATCATTACAATACCTCTCTCAAATTGTTTTCCTTTAAAATATTTCAGTAGTTATGTAATTAAATTGTTCTAACCTATATAAATAACTAGTCCAAAAAAACTCTATATGCATATCATGTTATAGTAAAGAATTCAGGAAATCCTAAAAAGGAGGCATTTTCATGTTTGAAGATAAATCTAAAATAAATTACCCATATGAATTTACTGAAACTACAACAGTCCCTCTAAAGAACCCCATTGATAAAAAATTCAAGAACGGCACAGGTACACATAACTTCCCAATTAAAAAGCATTATAAAGAGCAGGTTTTATATACTGAAAAAATTAATAATAATAATAAAAACAAATAATCCTATAGATCCTTATAACAATTAACCAAATAAGAATCAATATTTGGCCATGCATAGTTATATGTTTAATAATGTAGAAATCTTTATTATACAATTTACGTACCTTTAAAAAGTGCTGATATACGGCGCTTTTTTATACATAGATAAATTAAAGCTTACTTAGTCTAGAAATAAACTGTAAAATCAATCCACCTTATTTTCGTTTAACAATTAACTCTACATATTAAAAGGGAGCAACATTTACTGTTGCTCCCTTTTAATATCTAATTTTAGTATCCCTACATAACCCTCTTAAACATCTTCTCCAACTCATAAGTAGAATGATGTACAAGAATCGGTCTCCCGTGCGGGCATGTGTATGGATTTGTTGTTGTACGAAGTTCTTCAAGTAAAGCAAATATTTGATCGTTCGTTAAATATTGATTTGCCTTGATAGATGCTTTACAGCTCATCATAATGGCTGCTTCTTCACGCAACTTTTTAATATCAACTTTTTTTAGTTTAACAACTTGCTCCATCATCTCATCAATGATTTCTGTTTCTTGTCCTTTCGGGAACCACGTTGGATGCGAGCGAACAATAAAAGATTGATGGCCGAATTGTTCCAAAAATAGGCCGACTTTTTTAAGTTCTTCTAGTTGCTCTTCGACACGTAAAAATTCAGTAAGAGATAGGTCAATACGGTACGGTACAAGTAGTTCTTGTACTTCTTGCGCTACTCGTCCTACTTTATCACGGAAGTACTCATAATTAATACGTTCCTGTGCGGCATGTTGATCAATCATATATAACCCATTATCATTTTGAGCGAAAATATATGTTCCGTGCATTTGTCCAATTGGATAAAGCGGTGGTAAATCGTTACCGTTCATTTCAATCTCTTTTATTTCCCCGACCTCTTCTTCCAATTCCTCTAATTCAAAGTCGTCATCGTTACTGTTCCACGATTTCTCTTCTCGAATCGGTTCTTCGATTATCGGTTTAGAGGATGGCTGCCAACTTTGCTCTTCTCTTACGAGCGACTGTGGTGGTTGCCATTCTCGCTTCGCCGGTTGCCAAAGCTGCGCTGGTTGTTTCACAGTTGTTCGTTCTTCTTGTTTTTCATCCATGTCAGTCGGTAAAACGATGTTTGGCATCTGTGGTTCTTTCGGCTTTGTATGCTCAAACTGGAACTGTTCTTGCACACTTTCGTCTTTTTCTTTTTTCTTCGTTGTTACGCCTGCATCTGGAATGAGCTGTATTTTTTTAAATGCTGCTTGCAATGTTTCTTCGATAAGCTTTAGCAATTCTTGTTCTTTACTAAATCGAACTTCTAATTTTGCTGGATGTACGTTAACATCAACAAGCATTGGGTCCATTTCAATCGATAAGAAGCCGATTGGATATCGTCCAACTGGCAGTAATGTATGGTATCCTTGCTGAACTGCTTTCATTAATACGAAATTTCGCACGTAACGGCCATTTACGATCGTTGACATATAGTTACGAGACGCTCGCGTTACTTCTGGTAATGTTACATACCCTTTAATTGTGAAATCTAAAGATTCAGCTTCAATTGGAATAAGCTTCTTGGCAACTTGAATGCTATAAATTGATGCAAGTACTTGCCTTACATCACCATTTCCGGATGTATGAAGCAATTTCTTTTCATTATGAAACAGTTTTAACGATACTTCTGGATGTGACATTGCAATACGATACACGATATCTGTAATATTCCCAAGCTCTGTATGAATTGTTTTCATATATTTAAGACGCGCTGGTGTATTAAAGAATAAGTTTTGTACTGTAATATCCGTTCCTTTTCGGCTCGCTGTTTTTTCTTTTTTTATAATGTCTCCACCTTTAATGATAAGGTGGGTACCCGGCGCATCACCTGTGCTAGTGATTAATTCCAATTCACTAACTGAGGCAATACTTGGCAATGCCTCACCGCGGAATCCGAGCGTTCTTATACGGAACAGATCGTTTTCATCTTTAATTTTGCTCGTTGCGTGGCGTTCAAATGCAACGATACAATCTTCTTCGGCAATGCCATCTCCATTATCAATGATGCGAATTTTTGATAAACCAGCTTCTTCTAAGTGGATTTCAATAGATGTACTATTCGCATCGATAGAATTTTCCACAAGTTCTTTTACGACTGAGGCAGGGCGCTCTACTACTTCCCCTGCCGCAATTAAGTTAGAGAGTTGATCATCGAGTTTGCGAATTTTCCCCATCTACTTACTCATCCTTTCTTTAACTTTTTCTGTAAGCGATACAGTTCGTTCATCGCTTCTAAAGGCGTCATATCTAGTAAATCAATTTTTTTAATTTGTGCAAGTACTGCGCTTTCTTTTTGATCAAGCACAGGCTTGTCTTGTTTTTTTGAAGATTGGTCTCCTCCAAAGAAAGATAGTTGTGACTCTTCTTCAGTCTCTTCTTTCTTTTCTTGTATTTCTGCCGGTTCTTCTTTTACAACTACAGGTTCTGGAACAACTTCTTGCACCTTTACTTCTACACGCTTTGGAATAATAATTTCTTCTTGTCCTTCTAGTTGCGCTAACACTTCTTTTGCACGAGCGATTAAGCTATCTGGAAGCTCAGCAAGTTGCGCAACGTGAATTCCGTAACTTTTATCGGCTGCTCCATCTTGAATTTTATGAAGGAAGACTACTTTTCCATTCTCTTCAATAGCTGAAACATGTACATTTTTCAGTTGATCTAAACTTTCTTCTAGCACCGTTAATTCATGATAATGCGTAGAGAATAATGTTTTTGCACCAATTTGGTCATGAATATGTTCAATGATTGCTTGTGCAAGCGCCATACCATCATACGTTGATGTACCGCGTCCAATTTCATCAAATAAAATTAAACTTCTTTCTGACGCATTTGCAATCGCATTTTTCGCTTCTAACATTTCAACCATAAATGTACTTTGACCTGAAATTAAATCATCCGCTGCACCAATTCTCGTAAAGATTTGATCGAATACAGGTAATACCGCTTCTGTCGCTGGTACGAAACAACCAATTTGTGACATAACAGTAACAAGTGCTAATTGTCTCATATACGTACTTTTACCAGACATGTTCGGTCCTGTAATTAAAAAGACATCCATCTTCTCTGGCATAATACAATCATTTGGTACATACAATTTCCCGTTCAATACTTTTTCAACGACAGGATGGCGACCATCTTTAATAAAGATTTCACGCTTCGTTGTTAGCACGGGTTTTACAAACTGCTCTTCTTCACTTACAGTCGCAAAGCTTTGTAGTACATCTAATTCACTAATTACTTTCGCTAAATGTTGTAATTTCGGAATGAATACTTTTACTTCTTCACGAAGTGCTGTAAATAAATCATATTCCAGTTGTACAATTTTCTCTTCTGCTTCTAAAATTAACGTTTCTTTTTCTTTCAGTTCATCTGTAATGAAACGCTCAGCATTAGCAAGCGTCTGTTTTCGCTCATAGCGCCCTTCTGGAAGCGCTGCAAGATTCGCCTTCGTCACTTCAATGTAGTAGCCGAAAATACGGTTGTATCCAATTTTTAATGATTTAACCCCTGTAATATCACGCTCTCGTTTTTCAAGCTCCGCGATCCACGTTTTCCCATTTTTGCTCACGTAACGATATTGATCAAGCTTGTCATTATAACCGTCTTTAATAATATCTCCATCTTTAATAGAAAGTGGTGGGTTTTCCTGAATACTTCTTCCTAGTAATTCAGTTAAGCTCTCACATGGATCCGCACCTTGAATTAACCTTGCTGCATAAGCATTATCTAAAAGACTAATCGCTTCTAAAATAGCTGGTACTTGAAGTAAAGAACGTCTTAACTGTAATAAGTCCCGTGCATTTACATTACCAAATGCAACTTTCCCTGCTAAACGCTCTAAATCATATACTTCTTTTAGCTTTTCTTTTAAATCTTCACGTAAGAAGTAATCATTTACAAATGTTTCTACCATTTCTAAACGTTCTTCCACTTTCTCTTTCTGGATAAGCGGACGTTCCATCCACTGTTTTAACATACGGCCACCCATAGCTGTTTTCGTTTTATCTAATAGCCATAATAGTGAGCCTGTTTTTTCTTTCGTACGAAGAGTCTCAGTTAACTCTAAATTACGTTTTGAGTGCACATCAATTTTCATAAATTGATTTGTATAATAAATTTCTACTGGTTGCAAATGATCTAATGAACGTTTTTGTGTTCTTATCACATAGTTAAATAAGCGTCCAATCGCTTTAAGTAACTTTGCTTGTGAAACATTTTTCACAAGATGTTCTAACCCTTCCGGAATCGTTGTTGCACCTTCATACGAAATCGTCATTTTTAATGTTTCAGTCAATTTATTTAATTCATCTTTTGAAAATGTAGAATCTACAACAATTTCTTTCGAACCAGTTGCATACACCTCTAATAAAATATCTTCTACTGAACCTGTTAACAACGTCACTGTATTTTGTCCAGTCGTTAAGTCATTACAAGCTAGCGCATAAGATCCATCTTCGAAATGTGTTAATGCTGCTAAAAAGTTATTCTCTTTCTCGTCTATTGTACGCCCTTCCATCATCGTTCCTGGCGTAATTAGTTGTACTACTTCACGACGTACTACACCTTTAGCTGTTTTTGGATCTTCCACTTGCTCACAAACAGCTACTTTATATCCTTTTTCAACAAGTTGTTCAATATAATTTTTAGCTGCATGATGCGGTACACCGCACATCGGTATACGATCACTACTACCACCATCTCGGCTCGTTAATGTAATTTCAAGTTCATGAGCTGCTTTAACCGCATCTTCAAAGAACATTTCATAAAAATCACCTAATCGGAAAAATAAAAAGGCATCTTCATAGTCTGCCTTAACCTTTAAGTATTGCTGTATCATAGGCGTATATTGCGTCATGTCTTTCCTCCATAATTTTTACATAATAATCTATATTCATCCCGCATTAACGGGCAGTAAGATTCCCACCTCAAAAATCGGCTGGAACAAAGAAGTTAGGTGGGAGATCAACTGCCCGTAAAAGCCCGATTGGTTCAACTAATAATCAGTGGGGATGCCCCCCACTGATTATTAGTTGAACTTTATATATGTCACACTTCACGGACATCCATCTCTCCTATTTCAGGAGTCTTTCTTCATTATAACATATTTCATAAAGATTCATGTTCATTCAGCACCACTTATGTAAAGTAAAAAGCTAGGAAGAACTTCTCCCTAGCTTTCTATTACTCTTCTTCTGCGTCAACGATAAAGTTCGGATCTAATTCTTCAAACTCATCATCATCGACTTGGAAATCCTCATCTGATTCTACACAACCTTCAGGATTTACACTTACACAAATTTTTGTTTCCCCAACTACTTCTGTTACAAATTCACGTTCTACAGTTACAACAATTTTATTCCCATTTGGCGATACAAGAGCTTCTAAACAATTTGGCGGTTGAATGACACGAGCAATAATTTCTAAATCGTCACCAGAGAAGTTCTTATCACGATAACCAATGCTTACTTCGTCAGTGTAGTTCACACGTTCTGTTACAACTTCAGTCTTTGTATTGCCATCAAACGAATACCAAGTGTTCACATCATAGAAACCTTCAATTTCTACATGTTTTCCATTCTTTCTCGCTTCGTACGAGTGGTTAATTACCCAGCACCCTAAAATACTTGTTGGCTCATTATTCGATTCACATGTATGCGTTGACTTTGTATACTTACGTCCTTTTCCAACCACTGCTTTTGTAATAATCTCTCTAAATTCGGACATTCGTAACCCTCCTCAATCACTATTCACTTAATCATATGCGTGACAATAGCGGAATGTGTCATTCTTTTTTTGAGAAGAACTTACGTTTAATCCACTAAAAAAAAGAGATGTCAATATGACATCTCTTTAACAACCACAATTTCCTTTTTTACTTTCTACCGCCGCACCAGTTTCACCCTTAAGTACATCGCCGCCAGTTGAAACTAATATTTCATCTGTAACATTATTAGAAATGGTACTCGCAACTAACTGTAGTAAGTCATTTACATATGTTTGTGAAGATTTAAACTCCTGCACAACTGGAATATTGTCTAACTTATCTTGAAGTGCGTCAATTTCAGCTTCTACTTTTTTCAAAGCTTCCCACTTCCCGTAATGTTGCAAGTTAACTGCTTGTTTTTGCAATGCTTTAATTTCATCAATTGCGTGCTTTACATTTTCATTTTTATGAATTTGCGCCTCTGCTTTCTTAAAAAAATCAACTTCTTCTGTTTCAGAAATCATTTTCGCTAATTCTTTCGCTTGCTCTACAATTTCGTCTTTCGTATATACTTTCATCTATTATTTCACCTCAATCGGTTCCTCAACTAATTCCCCGTTAAGAGACCAAGTTTTTGCTTCCGTTATTTTTACTTTCACAAGCTGACCAATTAAAGATTTTGAAGCGACGAAGTTTACAAGTTTATTCGTACGAGTATAACCTGCAAGTACTTCCGGATTATTTTTACTTTCCCCATCAACTAACACTTCTACAACTTGACCTTTATAACGATTATTCTTTTCAACTGCCAACCCATTTACGAGTGTGTTTAATCGTTGTAATCGTTCTTTCTTTACTTCCATAGGCACATTATCTTTCATTTTTGCAGCTGGTGTACCTTCTCGCGGGGAATAAATAAATGTAAATGCAGTATCAAATCCTACTTCACGATATAACGACATCGTTTCTTCAAATTGCTCATCTGTTTCATTTGGGAAACCGACGATAATATCAGTTGTTAATACTGCGCTTGGAATTGTTTCTTTAATTTTTCTTACAAGTTCTAAATAATGTTCACGTGAATATTTACGTGCCATAATTTTCAACATATCTGTGCTTCCAGATTGAACTGGTAAGTGAATATGTTCCACTAGATTTCCACCTTTTCCAAGCACTTCAATTAAGTGGTCATCGAAATCACGTGGATGACTCGTTGTAAAACGAATACGGGCAATATCAACTTTACGAAGTTCGTCCATTAAATCGCCAAGACCGTATTCTAAATCTTCAAAGTCTTTACCATATGCATTTACGTTCTGTCCAAGTAGCGTAATTTCTTTATAACCATTCGCAGCTAAATGACGAATCTCTTGAATAATATCTTCTGGACGCCTGCTTCGCTCTTTTCCGCGTGTATACGGTACAATACAATATGTACAGAATTTATCACAGCCATACATAATATTTACCCAAGCTTTAATATCGCCACGACGTACTTTCGGAAGGTTTTCAATTACGTCTCCTTCTTTTGACCAAACTTCAACTACCGTCTCCTTCGAGAACATTGCATCTTTTAGAATGTACGGTAATCTATGAATATTATGCGTGCCAAATACCATATCTACATGCTGATTTTTTTGCATGATTTTATTTACAACAGATTCCTCTTGAGACATACAACCACATACACCAATTAAAAGGTCCGGATTTCTACGTTTTAATGATTTTAAATGACCAAGTTCACCAAACACTTTATTTTCAGCGTTTTCACGAATTGCACAAGTGTTTAATAAAACTACATCTGCATCTTCAGTTGAAAATGTCGGTTCATATCCAAGTGTTGTGAAAATACCTGCCATTACTTCCGTATCATGCTCATTCATTTGACACCCATATGTACGAATATAAAACTTTCTTCCTGCACCAAAATTACGAAACTCTTCAGGTAAGCCAAAATCCCGTTCAATTTTAACTTCTTCTTTTCCACGCTTTTTGGCATCTTTTAAGGAAGGTGGTTGATATACGCTTTCAAAGTATTTGCTATAATCTTTCTCTTCTTTTTTCGTAGAGGAATTTGCTTGTTGACTTGCTAATCGTTGTTGCTCGTTCATCGGTAATCTCCTTTCACCCTTAACTATACACACTCTGTAGTCTATTTTAATGCGCTTAGACCCACCTTAAAAATGGTTAGATAGCTTGATTGAGAGATAACTTGTCCTTTGAAACTTGAGTAATCGATCTAATCATCCGTAAGAATGAAGTCTTCCCCACACAAATAGACATTCCCTTTTTATTATTTCATCTTGTCCTACCCAAAAGCATATTGCTTTATCCCTATACACATTACCATAGTATGAAGCGTTTAGCCAATTTTAACAAGGAATAGGCCCTGCCTTATCTTACATTTCATAAGCAATGAACTTGCCATTTCCATACAACGATCCTTATATTATTTTACCATTCTGAATTTTCTAAGTAAACAAAGCTATCCTATATTTTTCATTCAGTAAAAAAAGGTTGCCGAATGGCAACCTTCTAATCGTTACATAAATTCAGCAACAAGCTCATCAAACATTTTCTGATCCATATTTAAATCAGCTTGTACTAATGGCTTTTCACTATAGCCTTTTACAAGTTCTTGATATGATGGTTGCGCAGTATTTTGATAAATTAAACCTGTTACTAATCCGTTATTTTCCATTAATGTTTGCATAGCCATCATGCGATTAGATGGATCATATCCCTCTACTGTACTTAGTTTCGTTAAGTTCTCTTTGAACCAATCGTACGTATTTACTTTATTATAAGTAACACATGGACTAAATACATTAATTAATGAGAACCCTTTATGGTTAATACCAGCTTCAATAATTTGCGTTAATTCTTTTAAATCACTTGAAAAGCTTTGCGCCACAAATGTTGCACCAGCTGTTAATGCCATTTCCATAACATTTAATGATGGTTCAATCGAACCTTGTGGTGTACTTTTCGTTTTAAATCCAGCTTCACTACGTGGTGAAGTTTGGCCTTTTGTTAATCCGTAAATTTGGTTATCCATTACTATATACGTAATGTCAATGTTTCTACGAATAGAATGGATTGTATGTCCCATACCAATCGCAAATCCATCACCGTCACCACCTGATGCGATAACTGTTAAATCACGATTTGCCATTTTCACACCTTGTGCAATCGGAAGGGCACGTCCATGAATACTATGCACACCATATGAATTAATATAACCTGATATACGACCTGAACAACCAATACCAGAAACAACAGCAAGTTCATCTGGATTTAAGCCAACGTTAGCTGCCGCACGCTGAATTGCAGCTTGCACCGAAAAGTCTCCGCAACCTGGGCACCAGTTTGGTTTTACACTGTTACGAAAGTCCTTAAATGTTGCCATTTAATACAACCCCTTTTTTGCATTCGTTGTAAATCTCTTTTGGCAAGAATGGGTTTCCATCATATTTTAAAAGACTAGAAATTTTCTCACCACTACCAAGATTCATTTTCATAATGTTAGCAAGCTGACCAGTCGCGTTGTTTTCTACAACTACAACACGTTTTGCATTTTTCACAAGTGGATCGATTTCAGCTTTCGGGAACGGGTGAATTAAACGGATTTGAGCATGGTTTACTTTCATACCCTCTTGTTCTAAACGCTCCATTGCCTCTTCGATCGCACCACGAGTTGAGTTAAATCCAACAAGCAATACATCTGCTTCCTCATGCTTAACATTTTTATAAACAGGGGTATTAAACTTCAAGTTCTCCATTTTACGGAAACGTTTGTCCATTTGATCTTTACGGTTTATTGCTGATTCAGATGGTTTACCAGTTTCATCATGTTCTACACCTGTAACATGGTGAATACCATTTTTCATACCAGGTAAAACACGTGGTGAAACGCCATCTTCTGTTACTTCATAACGCTTGAAGTATGCTTTATTTTCACGTTCTGGTAATTCTGCTTCTAAATCCAGCTTACCGCGACGAATTTCCACTTTATCTAACGTAAGCGGTTCTACAGTTTGTTTACCTAAAGAAAGCTGTAAATCCGTTAAGAAAATAACAGGCACTTGATATTCTTCAGCTAAGTTAAACGCTTCTACAATATCATAGAAAGCTTCTTCCACTGTACTTGGCGCCATTACGATTTTTGGAATTTCACCATGCGTACCGTAAATCATCGCCATTAAATCAGACTGCTCTTGTTTCGTTGGTAACCCCGTACTTGGACCACCACGTTGCGTATCAACAATTACTAGCGGTGTTTCTGTAATACCTGCTAAACCAATCGCTTCCATCATTAAAGAAAGACCAGGCCCTGCAGATGCTGTTAATGTACGAACACCAGCATAGTTTGCGCCAATTGCCATTGTACAAGCTGCGATTTCATCCTCAGTTTGGATTACTGTTCCGCCGACTTTAGGCAATTTTTTAATTAAGTATTCCATAATTTCAGATGCAGGTGTGATTGGATATGCTGACATAAAACGAGCGCCACCAGCTACCGCACCAAATGCGATTGCATCGTTTCCAATCATAAACATGCGTTTCTTACCATCAGCTTTTTCAAGCTGCATCATGTTTACTTTCTCACCTAGCAATTCTTTCATATATTGAGAGCCACGTTTAATTGCGTCCATATTCTTTTGAACGACTTGCTCTCCTTTACGACCAAAGATTTCTTCAACAACATCCAAATAAGCTGTTTCGTCTAAA
This sequence comes from Bacillus cereus group sp. N12, assembly GCF_016483575.1. Taxonomy (NCBI): domain Bacteria; kingdom Bacillati; phylum Bacillota; class Bacilli; order Caryophanales; family Bacillaceae; genus Bacillus; species Bacillus cereus group sp. N12. The sequence continues at coordinate 9,865 of NZ_JAEHBO010000024.1, read as the reverse complement.
CCTAATACCGCACTTGATGCTCCAACAGCAACCATGTTTTTCATTAATGATGTACCTAATTCTGAAGCAATATCTGTAAACGGTATCACATATAAATTTACATCTGTATTGTCAGGTATTGTTGGATTAAATTTCGCATCCGCAACGACAATTCCGCCTGGACGTAGTTCGTGGAAGTTAAAATCAATTGTTTCTTGATCAAAAGCAATTAAAATATCTAAGTCATCTGAGATCGCACGTACTTCTGTTGTACTTACGCGAATTTTATTATTTGTATGGCCGCCTTTTATACGTGATGAGAAGTGGCGGTAACCGTATAGGTAATATCCTAATCGGTTTAATGCTATACAGAAGATTTCCCCTGTACTTTCAATTCCTTCACCTTGTTGGCCTCCAACTTTCCATGAAAGTTGACTAATCATCTCCTACACCCCTTTTGGCTGCATTCATTGTAGTGTATTTTTTTACAGTATTAGTTTAGCATTTTTTATGCAAATAAACTACAACGGACGCAAATTATGCCTCTTCTGATTTCCCTGAATCTTAAGTATAAAGCTATTTCGTTTTTCATTCTAGTATTAGGTCCTAAAAAAAGCAATAATATCAATTGGATTTATTTTAATTTTTCTGATTTTTTAAAACAAAACACTTAAAAACTTATATGTTCAACAAAGTTATCATACAAAAATCGTTCTACAGTTGATGCAGCATAGTGTTTATATAGTTCATTAATTACATTTTCATAATCTTCATACACCGATACATTTACAACTGTTTCTAAAATCCCATCAAAATCTGAACCAAACCCTATGTTGTTTTCTCCACCTAGCGAACAAATATAATCGATATGTTTTATTATATCTGTAATATTCGCTTGTTTTTCATTTGTAAGAAACTGAGGTACAAAAGTGACACCAATCATGCCATTTCGCTTTATAAGGAATTGAATTTGTTCCTCATTTAAATTACGTGGATGGTCACACAGTTTATAGCAATTTGAGTGAGATGCAATAGGATTATTTGCAATTTCTATCACATCCCAAAAACTTCTCTCATTTAAATGGGACAGATCGGTCCATAAATGTAACGTATTAAGTTCTTGTACAACTTGTCTACCGAAAGTAGTTAAGCCTGCTCCACGTGTCTCTAGCGCCCCATCAGCTAACAAATTCGCATAGTTCCATGTTAATCCAAAGGAACGTACACCTAATTGATAAAACAAACGTAATTTCATCGCCTCTTTTCCAATTGCTTCGCATCCTTCTAATGTTAAAAGAGCTCCAATCTCGTCCTGTTTTAACATACTTATATCAGCTTTCGTTCGGATCAACTTCACACCTGGTAGCGATAAAATTTCATTATAAAAAATATCTATCATTTGTAATGCCGCTTCAAAACGTTTTTCATATGCTACTGTTTCTGGCACATATATAGCAAAACATTGTATACTTCCTTTTCTTTTCTTCAATTGTTCAAATGTAATATGTAATTGTGAATCATTTTTAAAATTCTTTTTCCCCTTTGCAATCCATAACTGTAAGAGTACATCACAATGAGCATCAAAAATTTTCATTTTCATTCCTCCACTATAAAAATAACCTGTTTGCATACTGCAAACAGGTTGTTTAAACTTAACGAGGTTCTACAATTAATTTTATTGCTGTACGCTCTTCCCCATCAATCATAATATCTGTAAACGCTGGGATACAAATCAGGTCCAAACCACTAGGCGCTACAAACCCTCTTGCAATTGCTACTGCTTTTACCGCTTGGTTCAATGCACCTGCACCAATAGCTTGAATTTCTGCTGTTCCGCGTTCGCGAATAACACCTGCAAGTGCACCAGCTACAGAATTAGGGACCGACGTTGCTTTAACTTTTAATATTTCCATTCCGCGTTTCCTCCTCGTTTCTTTAAAAAGTATTAGCAATTATATCACTTTAACTTATATTCACGAGGAATGGCGCGTATTCCTGCTAAATTTTCGTAATTTTTCTAAAAAATTAAAATATAATAACTTATCTAAATCTTTACGGAGATTTACTCAAAAAATGGTTGATCGTCATTAATTAAAATGCGCTCAATTTTCTTTGCTTTTCCTGTATTCGGATCCACATCAATTAGCACTGCACTTAATTGTGTTCTACCATTCGTCACTTCAAATCTTACCGGTAAGTTTGTTAAAAACTTCTTCAAGACCGCTTCTCTATCCATACCTAAAATTCCGTCATACGGGCCTGTCATACCAACATCTGTAATGTATGCTGTTCCGCTTGGTAAAATACGATTATCTGCTGTAGGTACATGAGTATGTGTACCTACTACCGCTGTAGCACGACCATCTACATACCAACCTAGCGCTTGTTTTTCACTTGTAGTTTCCGCATGAAAATCAACAAAGATAATATTCGTACGTTTTTTCGCAATGTTAATTAATTCATCCACTTTTCGAAATGGACAATCAATCGGAGGAAGGAACGTACGCCCTTGTAAGTTAATAACTGCAACTTCTGTTCCATTACAATTCACAAATATAAGACCTTTTCCCGGTGTTCCTTCTGGGAAGTTAGCTGGTCTTGCAAGATATTTTGCATCATCAATAAATTCAAATACCTCACGATTATCCCAAGCATGGTTTCCAAGTGTAACCGCTTGTGCGCCGCACTCTAAAAAGTTTCGATAAATTTTTTCTGTAATACCACGCCCACCTGCTGCATTTTCTCCATTAATGATTGTTACTGTAGGTGTATATTTTTTCTTTAACGCCGGTACGTATTGTTGAATCATACTTCTACCAGGAGATCCTACTACATCCCCAACAAATAATATTCTCATATGTCTTACCCTTTCTATGTACTACATTTTTTATTACTATAACTTCAAGCAATTTCCTTACAACAAATTTATTATAAGTTTGTTTCACTTGATTTTCTTTATTTTATCCAATTCCAACACAAAAAAATAAAGTGGTGTTTCACCACTTTATTTTGCGTATTCCACTGCACGTGTTTCACGAATAACAGTTACTTTAATATGTCCTGGGTAATCCAGTTCATTTTCAATACGTTTTCGAATATCACGAGCTAAACGATGAGCTTCTAAGTCATCGATTGTATCTGGTTTTACCAGAATACGAACTTCACGTCCTGCTTGAATTGCGAATGATTTTTCAACGCCTTCATAAGACTCTGAAATCTCTTCTAACTTTTCAAGACGACGAATGTAGTTTTCAAGCGTTTCACTACGAGCTCCCGGTCTTGCAGCTGATAATGCATCTGCTGCTGCAACTAAAACTGCAATGATAGAAGTTGGTTCTGTGTCACCATGGTGAGATGCAATACTGTTTATAACTACAGGATGCTCTTTATATTTCGTCGCAAGTTCAACACCAATTTCAACGTGACTACCTTCTACTTCATGATCAATAGCTTTCCCGATATCATGTAATAGACCTGCACGTCTTGCTAGTTTTTCATCCTCACCAAGCTCTGCTGCCATAAGTCCAGTTAAATATGCAACTTCCATAGAGTGTTTTAAGACGTTTTGTCCGTAACTTGTACGGTATTTCAAACGACCTAAAATCTTAATTAAATCTGGATGTAATCCGTGAACACCCACTTCAAACGTTGTTTGCTCTCCGACTTCGCGAATATACTCGTCCACTTCACGTCTTGATTTTTCGACCATCTCTTCAATACGCGCTGGGTGAATACGTCCGTCCTGTACTAGTTTATCAAGAGCGATACGAGCTGTTTCACGACGAATTGGGTCGAATCCAGAAAGGATTACTGCCTCTGGTGTATCATCGATAATTAAGTCAATACCCGTTAACGTTTCTAACGTACGAATATTACGACCTTCACGCCCGATAATACGTCCCTTCATTTCGTCATTTGGAAGATTTACAACCGAAACGGTTGTTTCAGCAACATGATCAGCTGCACATCTTTGCATTGCAAGAGATAAAATCTCTTTTGCTTTCTTATCCGCTTCTTCTTTCGCGCGAACTTCACTTTCTTTTACCATAACAGCGATTTCATGAGAAACTTCACTTTCTACTTTACCAAGAATAATTGCTTTCGCTTGTTCGCGTGTCAGATTGGAAATGCGCTCTAATTCTGTTTGTTGCTTTTGAACTAACTCTCCCACTTTGCTTTCCAACTCTTCAATCTGTTGTTGTCTCGCTACAAGAGAATCCTCTTTCTTCTCTAACTGCTGCTCGCGTTTATCGAGCGTTTCGTCTTTACGATCAAGGTTCTCTTCTTTTTGCATTAAACGATTTTCTTGTTTTTGTAATTCGCTTCTACGGTCACGAATTTCTAATTCAGCTTCTGTACGAAGTGTATGAATTTCATCCTTTGCTTCTAAAAGCGCTTCTTTCTTAAGTGCTTCAGCATCACGATTCGCTTCGTCTAAAATACGTCTCGCTTCATTAGCCGCACCATTAATCTTCGCTTCAGCAATAGACTTTCGAACAAAAAAGCCAACAACTGCACCGACTGTTGCAAGCAAAATGGAGATGAGTATCCAAACTGTACTCGTCATGATTTCACCTCCCCTTGCTATGAATGAAAAAAGACTGTCGGCATGTACATTGAATTACAACATACAGCAAAGACCGTCGTCCCGCTTTTTTAAGGGACTTTCTTCATTTCACAATTAAAATGTCATATTATTATTTCGGCAAGATTTAAACCTTACTCCGAATATTACTTCTCTTCTTGAGAAGAGTATATCGTATATAAGAAAAAATATACATTCTCATTGTATCTATCGGAATTTTCATTGTCAAGCGTTGTCTACTTTTACTTTCTTTACCTTCAGTCCTGAATGTTATCTGAATTTGAAAAATTGATAGCATATTATCCTGGAAAACCTTAGTAAATACCATTTTATTCCCTTAAAACATATGAATATCCCTCTTTACACATCCCGTTTGAGTCAAAAAAAATTTTTTAACTACTGCGATATACACGATTTTAATAGAAGGTAAAAAAATAAAAGACACGGGACCGTGTCTTTTATTTTTTAATCTTGAAGAGTTGAATCTTCCGTGTCTTCCACACCTGAGTCTTCACCAATTCCGTGATGATCACGAACAAAGAAGGCAATTTCCTCTCTTAAATCCGTATTCTCTTTTAAGAATTGTTTTGAATTTTCACGACCTTGTCCTAAACGTTCTTCATTATACGAGTACCAAGCACCACTCTTTTGAACGATATCAAGTTCAGAAGCCATATCTAAGATTTCACCTTCTCTTGAAATACCTTCTCCGTACATAATATCAACTTCAGCAACACGGAATGGTGGTGCTACTTTATTTTTCACTACTTTTACTTTCGTTTTATTACCGACGATGTCGTTACCTTGTTTTAATTGCTCAGCACGACGTACTTCAAGACGAACTGTTGAATAGAATTTCAACGCACGACCACCCGGAGTTGTTTCTGGGTTCCCGAACATAACCCCAACTTTTTCACGAATTTGGTTGATAAAGATTGCGATTGTTTTTGATTTATTGATTGCACCTGAAAGCTTACGAAGTGCTTGTGACATTAAACGTGCTTGTAAACCTACGTGTGAGTCACCCATGTCTCCTTCGATCTCTGCTTTCGGTACAAGAGCTGCTACAGAGTCAATTACGATAATGTCAACCGCGCCACTTCGTACAAGTGCTTCTGCGATTTCTAGTCCTTGCTCCCCTGTATCAGGCTGTGATAATAGTAATTCATCTATGTTAACGCCTAATTTTTGTGCATATACAGGATCCATTGCATGCTCCGCATCAATAAACGCTGCTTGTCCACCTTGACGCTGTACTTCAGCGATTGCATGTAATGAAACTGTTGTTTTACCTGAACTTTCAGGTCCGTAAATTTCAATAATACGGCCACGTGGGTATCCGCCTACCCCTAGTGCCACATCAAGTGCTAAAGAACCACTTGAAATTGTAGAAATTCTACGCTCAGCTTGTTCTCCTAATTTCATAATTGAACCTTTACCGAATTGCTTCTCTATTTGTTTTAACGCCATATCTAATGCCGCTTGACGATCACTCATTCAAAATTCCTCCTTAACTGAATTGCTAATCTTATTATACCTATTTTCAATTCAATTTGCCAACAAAAATCGAACATTTATTCGATTTTTTTATTTTCCATTACATAAAACTGCATTTAACCATTAAAAAAAGCTAAAAGAGACTTATATCTCTTCTAGCTTTTTATACAAATGATAAAACCCATATTTTGCTGAGCGTTCCCTAATTTGTTGACGACTTCCGCTTAAATTTAGAGGAAAGACTACAGTTGGTTCATCTTTAATCGCCAATCCAACAAATACTGTTCCCGGCTCTTTATGTTCTGAAGCATCTGGTCCTGCTACCCCAGTGAAACTAATTCCGATATCCGCTTTTAATAATTCTTTAACATTTTCAGCAAGATAACGAGCACATTCTTTACTAACTGCACCGTCAGTAGACAACACTTCCTCAGGTACATGTAAAACATGTTGCTTCACATCATTATGATAACAAATGACACCGCCTTTAAATACTGAAGACACACCAGCACTTTCTGTTACTTGATTACCGAAGAGACCACCTGTTAAACTTTCTGCACACGCTAAAGTTAATCCTTTTTTCTTCAATAACTCTATCGCCTTATAGTGCAGAAACTCTTGGTCATACCCGTAGAAAAATTCTCCTACTCTTTCTAAAATCAAATCTTCCATATGCTGAATGAGTTTCTCCGCTTCATGAGCATTTTGATGCTTCGCAGTTAAACGCAATGTCACTTCTCCATCATTCGCAAGCGGGGCGATTGTCGGGTTCGTTTGTCCATCAATTAAATCTTGAACTTTCACCTCTAATTGAGATTCCCCAATTCCGAAGAAGCGAAGCACGCGAGAATAAATGTTTTCTCCTGTTGTAAAGTTACGTAAAAAAGGCTCTACATAACTTACATACATTGGCCTCATTTCTTTCGGTGGTCCTGGTAATAAAATATATACTTTTCCGTTCTTATTTAAACCCATACCAGGTGCCATACCGTGATCATTTGCAAATACAGTTGCTCCATTCAAAACGAGTGCCTGCTTTTTATTATTTTCAGTGAACTCACGACCTGTACGCTTAAAATAATCGCTTATTAATGCTAATGCATTTTCGTCATATACAAGCTCTTCCCCTAAGCTAGACGCAATTGTTTCCTTCGTCAAATCATCTTTTGTCGGGCCTAATCCACCTGTAAAAATAAGCATGTCCGCACGTTCTTCTGCAACTTCAATCGCCTGCTGTAATCGTTTGTTATTATCTCCAACTACAGTATGGTAGTAAACATTAATGCCAATTGAAGCTAACTTTTCAGATAAAAACTGGGCGTTTGTATTTGCAATTTGTCCAAGTAATAATTCCGTTCCAACCGCAATAATTTCAGCATTCATCCCAATTCCCCCATAAACTTCTATTTTGAGTTTACAAAAGCAGCTCTATTTTTCCAGAAATAATCCCATCCTGAAATAACAGTAAAAATTAATGCAATCCATATAAAGATATCAGCAACTGGAATATGGATTAAATTTAACGGTACATCGTGTAATAAATACGCTGCAATCGCAATAATTTGTGTCCATGTTTTAATTTTCCCTAATTGATTCGCTGCAACGACTTCCCCTGTTCCAGCAAGTACAAGTCGTAAACCTGTCACAGCAAACTCACGACTTATAATTACTATAACGATCCAAGCTGGTACAGATCCCATCTCGACTAATGTGATAAGTGCTGCCGAAACAAGTAATTTATCTGCTAACGGGTCAAGGAATTTCCCTAAGTTTGTTACAAGATTATACTTTCTTGCGTAATGTCCATCAATCCAATCTGTAGCTGAGGCAATAATAAAGATAAGCGCCCCTACTAAGTGTTGAATTGGTAGATCTACATCACCAATTGTGTATGAACCCCAATCAAAGGGTGCTAACATAATTACCATAAAAACTGGGATTAAGAAGATTCTAGATATTGTAATTTTATTTGGTAAATTCACAGCTATTCCTCCATCATATCAAAAACATTTGTTCATTGAAAAAAGTCATCGAAGCGATGACTGTTATTGTGCAGGTTGCTCTACCCCTTGGTTTTTTATCACCAATCTTTGGTGAAGTTCTTTTTCTGGATCCAATGGGTAAGCGACCACTTGGCCATTCAGTTTAACTTCAACATTCGTTGCATTTCCAATATTAAGTCGCACTTCTTTTGCTGTTGATAAATCACGTTTTTCTGTTTGACCACTTTGTACTGTAGTGTTTAGAATTTCATTACCCGCATCGTCCTTAACATCTACATAACTTGTACCCTTCGCTGAAATTTCCAGTTCTAATGTTTTATTATTATGAATTTCCAAAGTAGATACCTTACCACTTGTTCCAACTACTTTTACTTCTTGTTGTCCAGTTGGTTCCTCTTTCTTTGGCTCTTCTTTTTTTGGCTCTTCTTTCTTTGGTTCTTCTTTCTTTGGTTCTTCCGCTTTCGCTTCATCTTTCTTCGTATCTAGCGGAGAATTTTCTGCTTTTTTAACTTCAATTTTCTCACTTTGAGTAGCCGGAACTCGTCCGTCATCTTTACCAGTCAGTGCTTGAATAACAAACCAAACTACGACTCCAAATGCGATTACTAACAATGCAATTAAGATTTTCGGCATATGATCTGCCATTGGCAATGATGAAGATTTTTGCATTGTTTCTTGTGTTTTTTGTCCAGTTGATACTTGTGGAACATCACGATTTTCAGATTGTGGTATCGTACTCTGATATTCTACAAGCAGTTCCTCTCCATTTAATCCAGCCGCATCTGCGTATTGTTTAATGAATGCACGTGCATAAAAAGCTCCTGGCAATACGTCATAATTGCCTTCTTCAATCGCTACTAAATGACGTTTTTGAATTTTTGTAATCTCATGCAGCTGATCAATAGACAAGCCTTTTGCTTCTCTTGCTTCTTTCAGCTTTTGTCCTAATTCTGTCACTACTAACACCTCAATATTTCTTTAAAAGTCGAACATAGAGAAATTATTTTGCGTACCTTGCTCAATTTCATCTACTAAATTATATTGAATTTCTTCATCATAATCGTTACGTAACTCAATAATATAATCAAAATCATCCAATGTGTATTCTGACTGACTCACAAATACATCAGGATGTTCCACAACTTTCGTTGCAGGCAATCTCATAATTTCACGAACGAGTTGCCAATGCCTTTCATTGGCACGCTTTGTTGACACAATTCCATCTAGGATGAAAATATTGTCATCGCTATACTCATCTTCAATCAATTGACTACGAACAGTTTGCTTAATGAGAGTAGATGATACAAATAACCATCGTTTATTTGCACAAACACTTGCGGCAACAATGGATTCTGTTTTTCCGACACGAGGCATTCCTCGTATCCCAATTAGTTTATGGCCTTCTTTTTTCATGATTTCCGCCATAAAGTCTACAAGTAATCCTAATTCATCACGCACAAAACGAAATGTTTTCTTGTCATCTGCATCTCGTTGTATGTACCTACCATGTCTAACCGCTAGTTTATCCCTTAGCTTTGGCGGACGATATTTCGTTACCGTTATGTTATCCATCGTATTTAAAATTGATTCAAGTCTAGAGATCTGCTCTTGATTATCACACATAAGGAGTAACCCACGTCGTGCATTATCAACACCATTAATTGTGACAATATTAATGCCGAGCATACCGATTAACGAAGAAACGTCACCAAGCAAGCCAGGTCGGTTTTTATGTATTTCATATTCAAAATACCATTCAATCATCCAAGATCACTCCCCTTGCTTACTTTACACCTACGTA